>JBDGVS010000133.1:0-6918 GCA_039585535.1 Gemmatimonadota bacterium
TTCCTCAACCGCTCATCGGCAAAGCCCAGGCGCCCCGGCGCGTACTGCACTCCGTCGCCGAAGGTCGGACTCGTCAGATAGCGCCCACCCACCGCGAACCCCACGCCCTGATCCACAGGCTCCCAAAGGCGCAGTCGCCCAAAGACGCCCCAGATGTTTCCACCCTCGTCCGAACCGTTCAGCGACTGTACGGTGAAGCCTGCCTCTCCCCAGTCGTACAGCCCGACCGCAACCGAACCATCGGCGAGAATATCGTCTCGCCCCGGACCGTATCCTGCCGGCTGTCCGGCCTCGTCGATCAGGATTCGACGGCCCAGCTGGATCTTGGACCCTGAGAGCGTCCCCGTGATATGCAGGTGGGGCAGGACGCTGGAAACGGGAACGTCGATCAGACCGGAGCCGTACCGGAGCGTGCTGGGCATCGTCGGCGTCTGCGCCGCCGATGAGCCCATCCACGCCACGCTCGCGAGGAGCGCGAGGATCAGCGAGCGAGGTAGTGGCCCAGCGCTCCTCAATCGACCAGGCGTTCCTCGAGGCTGCGCAGGCGTCTGGCGATCGAGAACGCCCATCCTCCTATCAGGGCGATCACGATCGTGTACGCCGCGAACACGTGCCAATAGGGGCGGAGGTTCTGTCCGGCCACCCGGGTGCCGGGAAGCCCGGTGTCCTGGGCCAGCAGCGGTGACGAGTCGCCGACGAACAGTGCGACGAGTGCGAGCACCATACCGACCGCGAACACGAAAGGCAGAGAACGAGATACGTGTCTAACGTTCATGAGATTCAAGCCGCAGAGCGCCGCGCACGGAGGTCGGCTTCACTGCGAAGCCCCTCCACAGCGTAGCGGAACAGGAAGAGTCCGAAGAAGAGTACCGTGAAGGTACCGAGCCCGACCATGAGCGTCGTGAGCATGTCCGGCGGCAACGTCGGCCCTTCTGGTTTGGCGACGACAGGTTGTGGATGAAGCGATCGGAACCAGATGACGCTCAGGTGGATGAACGGGATATCGAGCGCACCGACGATCGCCACGACGGCGGCGAATCGCTTCCCTTTCTCCGGGTCCTCCGTCGCGTTTCGGACCATGAAGTAGCCGACGAAGATGAACCAGAGCAGCAGTGTGAGCGTCAATCGGGGCTCCCACGTCCAGTATGTGCCCCAGGCGATCTTTCCCCACAGTGGCCCAGTCAGGAGCACGATGGTCGCGAAGACCAGCCCACCCTCGGCGGCACACATCGCGGCTCGATCGAGCTTGTCGTCCCTCAACCAGAGATACACCGCGCTACACAGCGCGGAGACGCCGATCGCGAGGAAGCTCGTCCAGGCAGCGGGGACATGCACGTAGAAGATCCGCTGCACTACGCCCTGGTTCACCTCGGTCGAAACCCAGAAGAACGACATCCAGAAGAGGCCGATCAGCCCCACCAGACCGAGCAGCGTGAGCCCCAGGGCCCCGCGTCTCACACCTGTCATCAATCCTCCACCACGAAACGGAAGAGCACCGCACCGACGGCGACCGCCCCCAGCGCGAACGCTCCGAGCATTCTGACGTTCCCTTCCACTTCAGAGAAGGGGCGACCTGCAATAAGACGGCTCATCGAGCCTACCCCGAACACCACCATGGGCACCAGGAGCGGAAAGACGAGAATGGGAAGGAGCGTCTCTCCCATGCTCGTCCCGGTCGAGATCGCCGCGAAGAGGGTGGCGAGGGCCACGAATCCGAGCGAACCGAGCCCGAGCACCAACACCACCCACCCGAGGTTGGTACCCACGTCCATTCCGAAGAAGAGTGCGAATACCCCGAGGACGAGCAGAGAAACGGTGAAGAGCAGAACGAAGTTGGCGATCACCTTGGCGAGATAGACCGCGTCCTTGGGCACCGGAGACGTCAGGATGCCCTGCATTGCCCCGTCCTGCGCCTCGATGTGGAAGGTACGCCCGACACCCAGAAGGCCGCCGAAGACCAGAGTCATCCAGACAAGGCCGGCCGCAACGTCCTGAGGGCGCACGGTCGTGGTGTCGATCGAGAAGTTGAAGAGGACTCCGGCAAGCACGGCAAACGCACCCATCGATGCGATACGTTCTCGCGAGCGGAACTCCAGCAGGAGATCTTTCCAGACGATCGCCGAGAGCTGTCCGAGATATCCGTTCATGCCCCGCCCTCCACGACGTCGTGGTAGTGGCGTTCGAAGTCACCTCGATCGATGTCCGCCCCGCTCCCCTCCCAGGCGAATCGCCCCGCCACCTGAATGACCACCCGGGAGGCGAGCTCGAGTCCTTCCTTGAGATTGTGCGTGACCATCACGACGGTGCGCCGACCGTCCCGGAGTTCGGTCAGCACCCCCCGAAGCACGCTGGCGGCGCGCGGGTCGAGTCCCGTGTAGGGCTCGTCGAGCAGGACCACGTCGGGGTCGTGCAGAAGCGCGCGCGCCAGTGAAAGACGCTGCCTCATCCCGTGCGAGAGTTGGCGCACCTCGAAGCGTGCGCGGTCGGCAAGGCCGACCCGCTCGAGCCGCTCAGGTATCCGTCGGTCGAGGTCATCGAGGCGGAAGAGCCGACCGTAGAAGCGCAGGTTTTCTTCCACGGTGAGTCGGGCATAGAGGAAGCCGCGGTGTGAAAGCATCCCGACCCTGTGACGCCACGCTTCCTCGCCGAACGAGATCGCCTCCCCGCGGATCCGGACCTCACCACGGGTAGGACGCATCGCCCCGCCCAGCATACCCAGCAGAGACGTCTTCCCTGCCCCATTCGGTCCGAACACCGTCAGGAACTCACCCTCGCCCAGATGGAGGTCGACCTCGTGAACCGCAACGAGCGAGCCATAGTCACGGCCCAGGCCCCTGGCCTCCAGAACCGATGGAGCCTCGCTCACCCCGACCGCACCCGGTGCGGGCGCCGAGGCTGGCGCGCTCAACTCGCCGCCAGTTCGCCCAGCGCGGAACCGCAGGCCGAGCAGAAGCGGCTGCCCGCATCGTTCGTATAGGAGCACTCAGCACACGGCGTCCCCGAGCGGAGACCTTGGCGGATCGCCGCGATCTCGGCTTCGATGTCGCCGCCCAACGCAGGTCCGCTCTCCGGTGCGCCCGACTTCGCCGAATCGTCCGCTTCGAGTGCCGCGAGGGCTTCGGCCGTGAGTTCGCTCTTGAGCGAGCGGTAGTCGTCCTCGTCGAGCTTGCCCGCCAGGAAGTCGTATTCCACATCTCGGAGCGCCAGAAGAGCGACTCTCTTACGCGCCTCCGTGTCTGTCATCTCGTCATCTTCGCGCTCGAGTGACGCGTGGATGCCCTTCGCGACAGGCTGGACGAGGAAGATGACCACCGCCGCGGCTACGAGCGCCACACCAAGGTAGAGCGTCACCGGACCTGCGCCTCCCTGGTCAATCCGCTCCCGAGAGGGCGCCTTCGCCCACGGTCGTGGTCTCCGATCCCGCCGCCCGGCGTCGATCGACGCTCGGCCACAGGGCGATGAGCGTACCGAAGGCCAGCATGAACGTCCCAGCCCAGATCCATCCCACAAGCGGCTTGATAAGCACCTGGAGGTCGATACCCTGCGAACCAGGCTGGTTATTCAGCGCTCCGTTGGTGTCGTTCAGCGCCGACAGGATCAAATACAGATCCTCCCTCACGATCGACTGGATGCCGACCTCGGTCATCGGCTGCGTATTCCGGTTGGTGTACTGACGCTTCTCCGTGGTGAGGACGCCTTTAGGATCCCCGTTGCGAGCCACAGATACGGTGGCAATCGCCTGCCACAGAAGGTTTCGCTGTCCTCGCCCGATGGAGACTGACAGCCCCTCGTACGTGAGCTGGTACGTGTGACCAAAGGGCGAGGTCACTTCGACCACGTCACCCGGCTGCACGTTGAAGCGGGCGTCCCTGTTATAGGCGGCACCAGCGAAGGCGATACACACCATCACGAAGCCTACGTGGACGATGTATCCACCCCAGCGGCGCCGATTCCGCGTGACCAGGTGGTAGAAAGCCAGCGGGTAGCCCTCTCCCTCGATGCGAGCCCGGGCGCGGGTCCCCTTCCAGAATTCCGTGAAGATGACCGTCAGTACGAACGCCGAGAGACTCCAGGTCACGAGCGAGAGCTCTTCCCGGGCGCCCATCGCGAAGAGGACGACACCCGTCGTCAGCCCGACCAAGACAGGGGTCGCGAAGTTCTTCTGCAGATTCTTCTTCGTCGCGCGACGCCAGGCGATCACTGGCCCTATCCCGACGAGGCCCAGCAAGATCATCCCGATCGGGAGATTGACCTTGTTGAAGAACGGCGGGCCCACACTGATCTGCTGGCCGGTCACACCCTCGGAGATCAGCGGGAACATCGTTCCCCACATCACGGAGAATGCCGCCCCGAGGAGCAGAAGGTTGTTGAAGAGGAACGCAGACTCACGGGACAGGAACGACTCGATCTGGTTCTCGCTACGCAGCTGCGGCAGGCGGTGCACGATCAGGATGATGCAGGACGCGAGCACCGCCCCCATGAAGCTGAGGAAGATGTAGGCGATCTTCAGTTCCTGTGCGAAGGAGTGCACCGACTCGATCAGCCCCGATCGCGTCAGGAACGTCGCGAAAATCGTGAGCAGGAACGTCATGAGCACCAGTGACATGTTCCAGACCTTCAACATGCCCCGATTTTCCTGAATCTGTACCGAGTGCAAGAAGGCGGTCGCAGTCAGCCACGGTAGCAGCGACGCGTTCTCGACGGGGTCCCAGAACCAATAGCCACCCCAGCCGAGTTCTTCGTACGCCCAGCGCATCCCGAAGACGATCCCGATCGACAGGAAGAACCAACTCGTGAGGATCCATCGTCGCGTAAGCTGAATCCAGCGCGCGTCGAGTCGTCCGTTCAACAGCGCCGCGATGGCGAAGGCAAACGGGATCGTGAACGCCGTGAAGCCCAGATACAGCGTAGGCGGGTGAATCGTCATCCAGTAGTTCTGGAGCTGGGGATTCAGGCCCTGTCCGTCCGCCGGCGTGAAGTCGAGTCTCTCGAACGGATTCACGTCCGCGAACAGGAGAACGACGATGAAGAAGAGGAGAATCGTCTGAAGGACGCCCGCCACGTACGGCATGAACTCGCGATTCTTATTGCGGTTCGTAAATACCGTGATGCAGGCGAAGAACCCCAGAAGCAGCGCCCAGAACAGCAGTGAGCCACGCTGGCCGGCCCAAAGGCCGGTCACCTTGTAGAAAAGCTCGAGATTCGCGTTCGAGTAGCTGGCTACATACCAGTATTCGAAACGATCGTTGAGAAAGGCGGAACCAACGCCCAGCGCGGCGAGAGCCAGCAGGCCGAATGTCGCGTAGATACTGCGCTCGGCACTGAGGACCAGGTCACCCCGCAGGGTGCGACCACCGGCGTATCCGAGGACCATCCCCCACGCCGCCACCGGCAGGGAGATCCAAAGAGCGAACTCCCCGAGCAGGGTCATGATCTAGGATCCATCGCCGTACGGGACGCCTTCAGGATGGGTGGCCTCGCCTCCCATCAGGTCCTCGGGTGCAGCCTCATAGCGCGATCCGCACTTCGTGAGCAGCGTCGTCGCCTCGAAGACCCCATCCTCACGGAGACGGCCTTCCATGACCACCTCGATCTCGTCCGTAAAGGTGTCCGGGAGAGCGTCACGGAATTCCACACGGAAGGTGGTCGCCTCATCCTCGAGGTCATGGACCGTAAACACGTGCAGGAGTTCACCTTCGACACGTGAATAGGACCCCTTCACCACCATCCCGCCGACCTTCACTCCGACGTTGTGAAACGAGGGGTCGGACTCGACCTTCTCCATCAGTTCGACGGGGGTCACGTAATAGACCATCGTCTCGCTGACGCCGGTCCAGATGAGGTAGGTGACCACGGCGGCAACACCGACGAGGCCCACCATGAATCGGCCGTTGTTCTTCATACTCAACTCCGTGGAGATCGCTCCAAGTGACGGGAATCTAGCCGGATGCCATCCACCCCGAAAAGTCCGGGAAACTCCCTACTGCCCCGACTCGCGCGCCCACGCCACCGTCGCACGGACGGCGCGGCGCCATTCGTCCATGCGCGCCGTCCGTACTTCAGCACTGGCGGTCGGCTCGAAGCGCACCGCCTCCCCCTGCGCAGACAGGAAGTCCTCTGCAGTACTCCACACCCCGGCAGAGAGTCCCGCGAGGCCGGCCGCTCCTAGCGCCGTGGTCTCCACGATCCGCGGACGGCGGACCGGAATCCCGACTGTGTCGGCCTGGAAAGCGAGGAGCCAATCGTTGAGCGCCGCGCCACCATCCACGCGCAGCTCCGTGGTCTCTACGCCAGAGTCGGCCTCCATGGCCTCCAGAACTTCCGCGGTGCCGAACGCCATTGCCTCGAGAGCCGCACGCACGAGGTGAGCCCGTTCGGTGCCGCGTGTGAGGCCGAAGATCGTACCCCGGGCCTCAGGCTCCCAGTGCGGCGCGCCAAGCCCTACGAAGGCCGGAACGAACGAGACGCCTCCCGTATCGTCGACGGACCGCGCCATACTTTCGGACTCCGTAGCGGACCCCAGAAGGCCCAACCCATCCCGTAACCACTGGATGGCAGCGCCTGCGATGAAAACAGAGCCCTCGAGCGCGTACGCGAGTCCCCCGTCTGCGGAGCACGCTGCCGTCGTGAGCAGTCCATGGTTCGACGCGACGACCTCGTCCCCGGTGTTGAGCAGGAGAAAGGCTCCCGTCCCATAGGTGTTCTTCGCGAGGCCCGCAGTCCAGCAGCCCTGCCCGAAGAGCGCGGCCTGCTGGTCGCCGGCCACACCTCCGATCGGCACTTCGACACCGAGAGCCGACCCCTGTGCCACCCCGAAGTCCCCCGCGCTCGGTACGATGCTCGGAAGCAGCGCCCCCGGCACTCCGAGAAGATCGATCATCCGATCGTCCCACGAGGCCTCACGAAGGTTGTAGAGGA
>JBDGVS010000134.1:0-6910 GCA_039585535.1 Gemmatimonadota bacterium
AACGCCGGCGCCGAAGAGGATGAGGGCGACGGGAACGAGCCATAGAGGTGGGGGTGCTTCCGGGTCGGCAAACATCTCCCGGAGAGAGGGTGTAGAGGCGAGAAGCACGATCGTGCCGTTGTTCACAAGGTGCATCAGAGCGCCGATCCAGATCGAGCCCGTACGCCATACGGCCCATGCGATGACCATGCCGAGCGTGGCCGTCGGCAGGAAGCGGATCACCGTCTCGAAGGACAGGTGAAAGGCTCCGAAGACGACCCCGTTCAACACGATCATCCGCCACGGTTCCAGAGTGCGGGTACCGCCGAGAAGAACCCCTCGAAACACGATCTCCTCACAGATCGCCGGGGTCACGGCCAGGAGAAGCAGCAACCAGGCGAGGCGCGTCGCCGACTCGGCCGTCACGAGCTGCTCGAGACCCTCGAGTAGCTCCCACGGGATCGGAAGCACGAAGCTCTGAAGCCAGCCGAGCACCCAGACCAGCGGCATCGCACCCGCCGTGAGAATCAGACCTCCGGCCACGGAACGGAGACCGGGCCGCCGGAGGGACAAGGTACGTACCGGGTTGTACCCGCCGAGAAATACGAAGACGACCGCCGGCACGAACAACAAGAGCCATTCTGCGGCGAACAGCCCCCGCTCTCCGAGCCGGATCTGGAGCTGGATGCCACCCCAGAAGAAGAACACCGCGACGAAAGCGACGAAGAGTACAGCCGCCGGCTGATCGGGAACGCCCCCTCGCTGGAGCCGTGCGCGCCACCGCTCCACAACGCCGCCCTCCCTGACCTCCGACTCTTCTCCACCACCGAAGAGCACTCGCTCACTCCCAAACGCCCGGGCGGCAAAGGCGAGTGCCGCGATGGCGTAGAGGGTGGTAGAGGTGAGTACCAGCACGCCAAGCCCCAGATTCGCCTGCCCCGTCATCAGATCCCGAAAAAAGAACGACACTCCCGCCACAGGAAGGACGGCGAGCAACGGTCCGAAGTCGATGCCGGGAAACGCCGGAAGCATGGCGGGCACCAGCACCGCCATATAGACGGGCGTCAGCGCATTCTGTGCCTCTTTGAACGAAGACGATCCGACGGCAATGCCGAGAAAGACCGCGCCGAAGAGCACCGCCAGCGGAATCAGTGTCAGGAAGATGACGAGCACAGCGGACAGCGGGAGCGAGACCTCGAGTCCGAGCGCCGCCGTAAGCTGGAGGGCTCCGGTCTGAAAGGTGAGGATCATGCTCCCCAGATTCAGGCCGGCCGCGATCACGCCGATGAGGGCGACGGTAACGAACTTCCCCGCGACGATATCGCGTGCCGGGACGGGTGCCGTGAGAAGCGTTTCGAGGGTCCCCCGCTCCTTCTCGCCGGCGGCCAGGTCGATGGCGGGATAGAACGCCCCGAGCAGGGTGATCACCACCAGCAGCAGGGGCAGGATTCGCCCGAGGGCATACCCTCCTACCTCAGTCGGGCGGGCGACCGACGAGTCGGCTACGGCGAGAGGCGCAGCGAAGCTCGGGGGGAGTCCTCGCTCAACCAGACGCGCGGCAAGCAGAGAGTCCTGCCAGGTCGCGAGTGCCCCGCGGAGTTCAGCCTGTCCCCGGTTGGAGCGATCGGAGGCGGCGTCGAAGAGCACAGTGATCTCTCGGGTACCGCCTGCCGCTGGCTCTGCTCCCAGGACCGCCACGGCGGCCACGGAATCCGCTCGAAGGGCAGCCTCGGGGTCGCCACGGATCTCGACGACGCGCAACGCCGAGTCGGCAACAAGCACCGCCTCGAGTCCCGACGGCATCTCTCCAACGATGGCCACGACCGCGGGCTCGGACTCCAGGTTACGCATCCCGAAAAGGAGGAGTTGCTCCATCGTGATCAGGAGTACCGGGTACAGGAGCACCGGCACGACGACCATCATCAGAAGGGTGCGTCGGTCCCGTAGCGTCTCACGCAGCTCCTTGGCGCACACCACTCTCCACGCGCTCACCTGCCGACTTCCTCCGGCTCGGTGAGCAGACGCAGAAAGGCCCGCGCCAGATTCGCTTCTCCCGACGCTCGGACCAGCTCCGCCGGCGTGCCCTCGGCGACAAGCCTCCCTCGGCGCAGGACGCCGACCCGATCGGCGAGGAGGTCGACTTCGTCCATCTGGTGGGTCGAGAAGAGCACTGCCTTGCCGCGTTCACGCTCCCGCTGAATGAAGTCGTAGATGGTCTGTCCGCTGAGCACATCGAGACCCAGCGTGGGCTCATCGAGAATGAGGACCGGCGGATCATGAACGAGGGCACGAGCCAGAGACACGCGCTGCCGTTGCCCGGTCGACAGCCGTCCACACAGTCGATCGCCAAAGTCCTCGATATCGAATAGCTCGACCATCTCCTCGACACGATGCTCGAGTCGGGCTCCAGCAATCCCATGGAGGCGACCGAAGTAGGCGATGACCTCGCGAGCGCTGAGCCGCTCGTAGAGCCCCATGGAGGCCGCGAGGAACGCGAGGTGGCGACGGGCTTCCACGGGAGTCGCAGCGCCATCGATGCCGGCGACGCTCGTACTTCCCGACGTCGGCAGAAGAAGTGTCGCGAGACATCGGAGCGCAGAGGTCTTTCCGGCCCCGTTGGGGCCGAGCAACGCGTACACCTCTCCTGCAGCGACCTCGAGCGACAGCTCGTCTACTGCGGTCAGGGGCCCGTAGCGTTTCGTCAGGGAGGCAAAGCGAATCATGGCGCCGGAAGCTAGGAAAACAGCGACGAACGGGCGAACACCGATGCGGGATGGCGTGTAGCTTTATCCACACCGCTCGAGCCTCGACGACACTCGTAGTATTGGGGCAACCCTCTGGCGACGGTCTGCATCGAAGTACTCGAATATGAATACGAACTCATCGAGCTTCTCCGAACCCGAGCTGATTCGCCTTGCGGCGGACGGCGACGCCCGCGCGATCCGGTCGTTGTACGACCGGTACGCGCCCAGGGTGTATGCCGTCGTCCGGCGGATCGCAGGGGATGAGGATCTGGCACAGGACTACGCGCAGGAGGCCTGGATACGGGCCATCCGCGCTCTGCCCACCTTCCGAGGAGACTCCCGCTTCTCAACCTGGCTGCATCGGATCGCGGTCAATGCCGCGTTGCAGGCACTCCGCAAGCAGGAGACTCGAAAGCAGCGGGAAACGCCGACACCGGCGGATCTCGCGATCGCCCCAAAGACGCAGGACTCGCTCCTGCAGAAGAAGCTCGAACAGGCCCTCGATGGCCTTCCAGAGGGCATGAGACGTGTCCTCATCCTCCACGACGTGGAGGGATACACCCACGAAGAGATCGGAGACGTGCTCGGCGTAACTGCCGGAACGTCGAAATCCCAGCTGTTTAAGGCACGAGCCAAAATGCGAGTGATGCTCGCAGGACTGGACGGCGCCGCGCAGGAACACGGAGCAGAAGCATGGAGCATTTGAACAACGAAACGCTGGCCAGACTCGTTGATGAGTCCGCCAACGAGAACGAACGGACGCACCTCGAGTCGTGCTCGCGATGCGCCACCGAACTGGAGGCGATGCGCGAGCAGACACAGTCGTTGGCGTCACTTCCCGTAATCATGCCACCCAAGGGTGACTGGCACGTGCTCGAGGCACAGCTACGCTCCGAGGGGCTGATCGAAGACCCGGGGATGTTTCGGCGTCTCGGCCTGGCCCACACCCCCCCGTGGATGAAAGCAGCGGCTGCGGTACTGCTCTTCGTCAGTGGTGCGGGCACGGGCGCGGTCGCTACGGCGCAGGCGGGCATGCCCGAAGTGGCAATCGTTGCCGAGGGCGCAGACGTCGAAAGTGCAGCTTCTGCGGTGCGCGTTGCCGAGCAGGATTACGTGTCGGCGGTTTCACACTACCGCGAGCTGCTGGCTCGAGAAGGTGGTGACTCTGGAGCGGACCCCGCGAGTCGCTTTGCCGCCCTCGAACACCTTGTCATGGTCAGTCAGGCCGCCGTTCGGCAGGCCCCGGGTGATCCCTTCCTGAATGGCTTCCTCGCTTCGGCCATGGCCGAGCGGGACGCAGCGGCTCGGATGGTATCGACCCGCCAGGCCAACTGGTTCTGATGAACCTCTCTGCCATGCTCCGCGGGCTCGTATCGGCAGCCGTCATCAGCGTGTTGATGACGGGCTCGGCCCAGGCGCAACAATGGACCCCGCGCGCTGACGAAGCGGGCTGGATCGGGATCTCGTTTCAGGTGGACGAGGATCGTTGGGGTGAGACGTCTTCCGTAACGATCACGGATGTGAGCCGAGGAAGCCCTGCGGACGAGGCTGGGCTCCGTCCAGGAGACCGGCTCATGGCGATCAACGAACTCGACTCGCCCTCGGAGCTGGCTGAACTCAGTGAGCGCCTGCGACTGAGCGTAGGGGATCGCGTGGTGATGGCGGTCGAACGTGCCGGTGAGCTCCGACGTCTGAGACTGCGGGCCGTGCGGCGACCCGTGGACGTCGACCTCGGGCGGCGAGTGGAAGTCGCGTACGTGGATGACGGGCAGGTCGAGACGTGGGTCCGGTCGATGGATTCACTCCGCATCGAAGTGAGCGAGGGGCAGCGTCAGAATATTCGCATCAGGACGTCGACCGCTCAGGGAGGCGGGCGCGTCACGGTGGTGACCGAGACCGGCAGTCGGTCGATGCAGGCTCCGTTCGAGTTTTTCGTCTTCCGCGGAGAAGGTCACGATTCGCTGAAGAAGGAGATGGTCGAGCTCAACGGCATGATCGAGGAGCTCGAACACCAGATGGTGCAGCGAGAGCGAGAAATTCGTACACGGGCCCGGAGCGCCGACCCACTGCATCTTACCGAGGATGAGGAGTTCCGTGTCCTCACCCGGGAGCGAGACGCCGTCGGCGAGCGGTCGATCCGACTCAGGGCCGCCATGGCTGAAGCTGCCCGCGAGACGGCCGGACTCGAGTATGTAGCCCGTGCTCCCCGGGTCGCCACCGTTGGAGGCGGCTCAGCCGTCCTCGCGGACCAGCCGCCCTCCGCTCCGGAGTTTCGGCCACTTACGCCATACCTGCTGGGGCGAAACCGGGTAGCCGGCGCCGAGGTGGTGAACCTCAAGCCCGAGCTGGCGGCGTACTTTGAGGTCGAGGGCGGCGTCCTGGTGGTAGATGTAGCACCCGGTACTCCGGCTGGCATGGCGGGGATCGTGCCCGGAGACGTGATCGTCCGAATCGATCAGGTCAGCATCCGCTCTATCGAGGACCTCCGCTTCGGGGTCTCGATGGCGGGGGATTCGCTACCGGTGACCGTGATCCGGCGCGGAGAGACCGCGCAGGTTCTGCTTCGGCGCTAGTTCGGGAGGAGCGCTGCCCGAAGAACGAGAGAGGCCCGGCTCCCCATCGGGGGAGCCGGGCCTCTTCCGTCGTTCCTGTACCGTTGCGGAAAGGCTACTCGTACCGCAGCGCGTCGATCGGATCGAGAAGGGCCGCGCGACGTGCGGGCCAGAGCCCGAAGAAGAGCCCGACGCCCGCCGAGAATCCGATCGCAGTGAACACCGCCCCCGGTGCTACAGACGTCTGCCACTCCGCGACCCGGGTCATCGCCTCGGCCGCGCCATATCCTACCGCGACTCCAAGTAACCCGCCGAGCACGCAGAGGAAGAGCGCCTCGACCAGGAACTGAGTCATGATGGCTCGACGCGTCGCGCCCAGAGCCTTACGCACGCCGATCTCCCGTGTCCGTTCCGTCACGGATACGAGCATGATGTTCATGATCCCGATACCGCCCACGAGCAGGCTGATGCCTGCGATCCCGGCGAGCAGGAGAGCGAACGTCTGGTTGGTCTCGTTGAAAGTCGCCAGGAGATCGGAGGAGTTCCGGATGTTGAAGTCCGCATCCTCGCCAGCCTTCATACGATGAGATCGACGCACGATGCGGTCGATCTCGGCAAAAGCCATATCGAGCTGATCCGGGCTGTCCGTCGCCGCATAGATCGAGTTCAGTCGGTTCCGGCCACCCATCACTCTGTACTGGGCGGTCGACTGCGGAATGAAGATCTGATCATCCGGGCGGATCCAGGCGGCGTCGCCCTTCTCGTCTAGGATGCCGATCACCTCGAAAAGCACACCTCGGATCTGGATCGTCTCACCGACCAGTAACTCTGGAGGGGTGTCGCCCAGCGTTTCCGGGAGATTGTACCCGAGAACGGCAACGCGACGGCGCCCCTGCAACTCGCCCTGATCGAACCAGCGACCGACCTGGATCGAGTGGTCGTAAATCTCGAAGTACTCGGGCCAGACACCCATGATCTGAGTGTTGGAGTTCCAGCGCTTGTACGCCACCTGCATCCGCGACTGCTGCTCGGGCGAGACCTCGAGAAGTCCATTGGACTCGTCCCTCAGCGCGATCGCGTCTGCGATCGAAAGCTCGGCATCTCCTCGCGACACTCCCCCGAACATCTGCTGCCCGGGACGCACGGTCAGAATCGACGTACCCATCCGGTTGATCTGCTCTTCGACCTGCTGCTGAGCACCCTCCCCCAGGGCGACCATCGTAATTACGGCCGCAATACCGATCACGATGCCCAACGTGGTCAGAACGGACCGAAGGACGTTCGCGCGTACCGCTGCCATGGCAACGAACACGATTTCGAGAAACAGCATCCCGTGGTCTCCTAGCGGCCGCGCGGGCGACCGCTACCACCACTGAAGGGACCCCCGCCCATGCGCCTGCGCATGTTGTTCAAGAATTCCTGCTGCTGTGCCTGAAGCTGAGCGGCCCCCACGATAACCAGGATTTCTCCCACTTCGAGCCCACTCACGACCTGGGTGTTGTCCCAGTCGCCGAGCCCGATCTGCACCAGTCGTGGCTCCGGGATACTGGCCGCACTCAGGACGAAGACCGCGGCAGCACGTGTCTCACGAGCCGGTCCGGCATCTCCACCTGTCTGGACGCCACCGCGAGCTCC
>JBDGVS010000135.1:0-6887 GCA_039585535.1 Gemmatimonadota bacterium
GGCCGTGACCATATGGCCGAACTCGGAAATCATGAACGCCGAGAACTTCATTGCCGAGTATTCGGTGTGGTATCCGGTCACCAGCTCCGACTCCGCCTCCGGCATGTCGAACGGGAGCCGGTTGGTCTCGGCGAAGGCCGAGATGACGAAGAGGAGGAAGGCGAGCGAGAGCGGGAAGGCAAACCACATGCCGAGCTGTTGCTGCTGCCAGACGACGTCGGTGAGCGTCACATTTCCGGTCATCATCAACACCGCGATGAGCGAAAGGCCCAGCGCGACTTCGTAGCTGACCATCTGGGCCGAGGCCCGTAGTCCGCCCAGGAAGGCGTACTTGTTGTTCGAGGCCCACCCGCCCAGCACCACGCCGTAGACGGCGAGCGAGCTGAAGGCGAGCACCCACAAGATCCCGATCGGGACGTCGGCGATCACCATGTCGACGACTCCCCACTGGGTCGGCAACGGCGCAGCGATGGGAATGACGGCAAACGTCACCATCGACGGAACCAGCACCAGGATGGGTGCGAGTACGAAGAAGAAGCGTGATGCCGTGGCCGGCAGCGTCTCCTCCTTCAGGATGTTCTTGATCCCGTCCGCGATCGGTTGGAGCAAGCCGAAGATGCCGACGCGATTGGGACCGCGACGATCCTGGATGAATGCGGACACGCGCCGCTCGGCCAGCGTTGCGTAGGCGACGACCAGAATCACAAGTGTGAAAATGCCGAGGTTCTTGGCGACCATCGCGATGAGCGCTGGAATCCCCTCGATCGGTTGCAGATCCATCGGCTCAGTCCCCCGTCAGGGAAACAGATTCGTTGATTACGGCTCCGCGTGAGCCGACGTCGTCATAACTGATTCCGGAAAAGGCAGGATTCGACCCGGCGAGTGAGGCGAAGGCCTCACCCGCGGAACGCGCAACCGAGCCACCCGACTGCTCTCCCGCGAGCGCGCCGAGGATCAACCACGCTGGGCGGGCCATTCCGGGCGGTTCGAGCGCGGGTTCAAATCGCTGCACCCGTCCCTCCCGATTCGTAAACGTCCCCTCCGACTCCGCATGGGTCCCGACCGGAAGGACATAGTCCGCCGCGGTGGTCGCAGCGCTCTCGTGCGTGCCCAGGTAGATGTAGAGCCCGGCTTTTCCGCCGAAGCTCTCCGGCTGGTCGTCGAGACCATCTCCGAGGACGATCACAATGCCGCCATGATCGGCCACGCCCTCCAGCCCACCGCTCGCATCGTCTGCACCGACACGCGCCATGCCCAGGAGATTGGCACCGGTCGTGTTCGCAGCCAGGTCGTGGCGTCGAGCCAACCCCGGGAAACCCTTGAGCGGCACCTCGTCTTCGGCTCGGGCCGAGCGGTAAACGATGTCCCCACCACCGAGCGCGTCCACGAGCGCCTTGAGTCCAGCGAGGTCTTCGTTGGAGGACTGCGGCGATGCAACGGCCTTCACGGAAGCTGCATCGAGCGAAGCCGCTCGATCGAGGAGCCCTCGGAGGGCATCCTTCCATCCTACGGCCCTGGACGATGACCCGTCACGTGCCAGGGGCGCTTCGATGCGGTCGCCGCGGTTCATCCACTCGTAGTTGTGGCGACCGTGATCGCAAATCCACCAGCCATTCACGTCGAGGTTCTCACGCGGCTTGATGCGCTGCACGAGATTGTCACGCGTGTGGAGATCGATGTTGCAGCCCTGCGAGCAGCTGGTGCAGATCGAAGGCGTGTGTGTCAGATCCCACGCCCGCGCTTTGTGCAGGAAGTCCTTGGAAACGAGGGCTCCGACCGGGCAGATGTCGACGATGTTTTCGTGCCAATCCGTGCCATCGAGGCCTTCGTCGAAGAAGGTGTCGATCACCGAACGGTTCCCGCGCTCCACGACCGTCAGTCGATGATCCTGCTCGACTTCGCTCATAAAGCGCACGCACCGTGTGCACATGACGCAGCGGTCACCGTAGAAGAGCACATCGCCACCGAAGTCGTCGCGTCCGAAGACACGCTTCGGCTCCCGACCCCGGCCCTGCTCCCGCCCCTCGGCGTGAACATAGTCCTGCAGGTTGCACTCTCCCGACATGTCGCAAATCGGGCAGTCGAGGGGATGGTTGACCAGGTAGAACTCGAGCACGCCCTGCCGGTTGCTCTTCGCCTGATCGGACTGTGTGTTCACCACCTGTCCTTCCATGACGGTGGTGACGCAGCCAGGCATCGGCTTCGGCGCGCCCTCGACCTCGACCAGACACAGACGGCACATCGCCGGAGACGACATGCCGGGGTGGTAGCAGTAGTGCGGCACTTCGGTGCCGACGGTCTTGGCGGCCTCGAGGATCGTAGTCCCCTTGGGAACCGAGACCTCGTGCCCGTCGATCGTGAGCGTGACCATGTCAGCCATCAGGCAGCTCCTACCCGCTCACCGCGGCGAATCAGGGCCAGGTATTCGTCCCGGAACTTCTCGATAGAGGATTGCACCGGGGCCGCGACCGAATCCGAAAGGACGCAGATCGTCGTCCCGACCATCTGCTGCGTCATCTGCATGAGCGTGTCCAGATCTTCTTCTGTCCCGCGGCCGTCTTCGATGCGTCTCAGGATCTTGGCGGTCCAGGCAGAACCTTCGCGGCACGGCGTGCACTGACCGCACGACTCGTGGGCGTAGAAATCCACCATCCGACGTACGGCTTTCACGATATCGGTCGTCTCGTCCATTACGATGACGGAGGCACACCCCAGCATCGTTCCGACCTCGACGCAGCCTTCGTAGTCGAGGTTGCAGCGTGCCACCTCTTCGGCGTTGATGATCGGGACGGAAGATCCGCCCGGAATCACAGCCTTGAGGGCGTTTCCGTCGCGCATGCCACCGCAGACCTCTTCGATCATCTGCGAGAGCGGAAAGCCGAGCGGGAGTTCGTAGTTACCGGGCTTGTTCACATGCCCAGAAACGCAGAAGAGCTTGGTGCCCGGACTCTTTTCGGTCCCGTACTGGCGGTACCACTCCCCGCCGTTGTCGACGATGTGAGTGACGGCACAGAGGGTTTCGACGTTGTTGATCGTCGACGGCATGCCGAAGGCCCCGACGGCCGCGGGGAACGGCGGCTTGACTCGCGGCTGCCCCCGACGTCCTTCGAGCGAGTTCATGAGGCCCGTCTCTTCACCGCAGATGTACGCCCCGGCGCCCTGGTGTACCGTGAGCTCCAAGTCGTTGCCGGAGCCCATGATATCCTTGCCGATATAACCTTTGGCGTAAGCATCCTCTACGGCGCGAGCCAGGATCTGGTTGACCTCGAAAAACTCACCGCGGCAGTAGATGTAGACGTGCTGAGCCCCGATCGCATAGGCACCGATCAGGCAGCCTTCGATGAGCTGATGGGGGTCCCAACGGATCAGCTCTCGATCCTTGAACGTTCCAGGCTCGGATTCGTCCGCATTGCACAGGAGGTAGTGCGGCTTTCCCGACTCCTTGGGCATGAATGACCACTTCACACCGGTTGGGAAGCCTGCTCCGCCTCGTCCGCGCAGGCCCGACGACTTCACCATGTCGATGACCTGCTCCGGGCCCATATCGAAGGCCTTTTTCAGCGCCTGATAGCCGCCCCGCTCGACGTAGGTGTCGACCCGACGCTGCTGCGGATCTCCGAAGTGCTTGCTGACGATCTGGACCTCGTGGTCCGATACGTACGGATATGCCATTCGCTATTCGCCACCCTGCGACTTGAGATGCTCGCAGATCTGGGGCACCTGGTCCGGGGTCACATTCTCGAAGTACCGGGAGTTGATCTGCACACAGGTCGGGAAGCCGCACGCGGCGAGGCACTCTGCCTCGATTACCGTGAACTTCCCGTCTTCCGAAGTCTCGCCGAGCTCCGTGTCGGTGTAACGGAGGAAGGCGTCCACCACCTCGTCGGCACCGGCGAGGTTGCAGGAGATGTTCGTGCACACCTGAACCAGGTGATCTCCCACCGGTCGCTTGTTGTACATCGTGTAGAACGTCGTGACACCACGGACGTACGCTGGCGAGAGGTCGAGCAGCTCCGCGACCCGATCCATCGACTCGGGGCTCACATGACCTCTGATCTCCTGCGCGAGGCCGAGAGCCGGGAGGAGCGCTGCCTGCTTCGTCGGATAGCGGGTCAGGATCTTCTCGAAGCGCTCCTGATACTCACCCTCGAAGAGTGCGGCCTCCGGATGCTTGTCTGCCAGCATGTACGGAAGCGTCCCGGCGCCGGAGGCATGGCCTCCGTGCTTCGGACGGTCTCCCACGAAGTCATCCCCGCGGACCTGCTCTTCCGTGAGGTCGAACTCACCGGTGTTGCCGGCCCACCCGGGATTCTTGAACGGAATGTCGCTCATCGGTCGATCTCCCCGAGAACGATATCGAGGCTCGCGTTGATCATGATCAGGTCGGACACCATGTGGCCCTCTGCGAGCTTCGGGATTACCGAGAGATTCACGAAGGAGGGGGGACGCACGCGCCAGCGGACCGGCTTCGTACCACCCTCTTCCGCGACGATGTACATACCGAGCTCACCCTTCGAGGCTTCGATGCCCATGTAGCAGTCGCCCTCGGGAGCGGGGATCCCGTCGGTGATCAGCTTGAAGTGGTGAATCATGCTCTCCATGTCGGACATCGCGTCCGTCTTGGAAGGCAGAGAGATGTTCGGGTCTTCTACATTGATCGGCCCACCCGGAAGGCGTGCCATCGCCTGATGCAGAATACGCACGGACTGACGCATCTCATCCATTCGGCAGAGATACCGATCGTAGCAGTCGCCGTGCTCGCCGACCGGGACCTCGAAGTCGTAGCTCTCGTAGTCGTAGTACGGACGGTCTTTGCGGAGATCGTACGGCACGCCGGCAGCCCGAAGATTGGGACCGGTGAAGCCGTAGTTGATCGCATCGTCCGCCGAAATGACTCCGACGCCCTGTGTACGGCCGATGTGGATCTGGTTCCCCGTAAGCAGTCGGTGAACCTCGTCGAGCGTCTTCGGGAAGTTGTCGAGGAAGTCGAGAAGCTGGTCGAGCCACCCTTCGGGCAGGTCCGCCATCATTCCACCGACCCGTGTGGCCGATGTGGTGATCCGGGCGCCCGTGAGAGACTCATGCAGCCCGTAGATCTTCTCACGCTGCTGGAACGAGTACAGAAAGGGCGTGAAGGCTCCGACATCGATCGCTGTGGTACCCAGCCAGAGCAGGTGTCCAAAGATCCGGTCGAGCTCCATCAGGATGACGCGGACGACCTTACACCGTTCGGTCACCTCGATGCCCATGAGCTTCTCGACCGACATGACGTAGGCGCAGTTGTAGATCAACGGCGCCAGGTAGTCCATCCGGTCGGTGAGCGGGACGATCTGATTCCACGTGCGGTACTCGCCGAGCTTTTCGAAGGACGAGTGCAGGTACCCGATGTGCGGGACCACCTTTGTGACCGTCTCACCGTCGAGTTCACAGACTAGGCGCAACACACCGTGCGTCGCCGGGTGCTGTGGCCCGATGTTGATCAGCATTCGTTCCGTACCGATATCCGGCTCGGGGATATCGAAGGGCGCCAGCGGGCTCGGAGCTCCGACGCCGCCATGACCCATCTCGCGACCCCCTCCGACCGCGAGCTCGACTGTCTTCGTCGCCATCAGGCCTGCTCTCCTTCTGTTGCAGCGCCACCAGCGGCCGCATCACCACTCGGCAGAGCGGGTTCGGCCGTTGCGGCGGCTACTTCCTGCGGGTCTGCACCTCGACCGAGATCCTCGGCGAGGTAGAAGCGTTCGACATCCTGGTTGAGCGCCCGCTGAGTCTGCTCGGCTCGTGAGAAGCGCCCGCGGAGCGGGAAATCCTTACGAAGCGGATGACCTTCCGCGTAATCGTCCGGCATCAGGATCCGGCGCATGTCGGGGTGACCGCGGAAGGTGATTCCGAAGAGGTCGTACACCTCACGCTCAAGCCAGTCTACGGCCTTCCACAGGTCGTAAACCGAATCGATTTCCAGCGCATCCAGGGGAAGAGGACAGCGGATCCGAAGTGCCCGACCGTGCGGGGTGGAATACATCTGATAGACGACTTCGATCGGACGTCCTTTGCCATAGTCGACAGCAGTCACGTCAGACATCATGTCGTACAGCTGATCCGCGTCGTCCTTCAGCCAGGCGAGAATCTCGTGGCTGCGGGTCGGGTTCATCCAGACGACGTACTGGTCTCCCGCCTCGAGACGGAATCGCTGAACCTCGGCCGGGTATCTGTCGAGGAGCGCCGCGACCGTAGGATGGTCATCGGCGGAGCCTGTCGATGTCGTATCGGCGCCTTCGGCGGACCCGGATGTGACCGGGCCGTCCTCTACTGCGTCGAGTGGGCTGTTGTTGTCGTCTGCCATGGCGTCAGGAGAGGAGGTCGTCGCCCGGAATTTCCGGGGTGACAACGATGCCGGTGGAGAGCTGTTCTTGTTGGGTCGAATTCCCAAAAGCACCGGTGAGGCCAACGACCTCCACGGCACTCGCACGTGGCCGCGCGACAAGAGTCGGATCCTCAGCACGATGCTCGAAGTGCCGGCTCAGGCTCTCCTGGCGGATCTTCTCCTGAATCATCATCAGCCCGTAGATCAACCCTTCGGGTCGCGGCGGGCATCCGGGGATATAGACGTCGACGGGAATGATGGTGTCGATCCCCTGCACCATCGAATAAACGTCGAAGACTCCCCCCGAACTGGCGCAGGCTCCCATCGAGATCGCCCACTTCGGTTGCGGCATCTGGTCCCAGATGCGGCGCAGCACCGGAGCAAGCTTGTAGGGCACTCGGCCGGCGCAGATGAGAACGTCGGCCTGCCTCGGGCTGAACGACATCCGCTCCATGCCGAAACGGGCCAGATCATAATTCGAGGCCGCCGAGGCCATCATCTCGATCGCGCAGCATGCCGTACC
>JBDGVS010000136.1:0-6852 GCA_039585535.1 Gemmatimonadota bacterium
TCGACTGGCTCGAGGCGCTGACGCTCCTGCCCTTTCGACCGGAGTTGGGAATGATGGCGCTGGTCGACCGCCCGGACCGCAATCTGGCCCTGCTCGACTCCGTCTCGCTGGCACGCAGGATCTCGACCACCTGCGCCGTTGACGCGCACGCGGCCATCAAGATCACGGATGGCTGGATCATCCGTTTCCCTACGTATCGAATGACCCTCGGGCTGCTCCAGCAGCACGTGCCGATCTCTGAGCCTATGACCGGAGATGCGGACCGAGACGGCCGCATGCTGACCAACGCGCTCCGCAACGGCGGAGGCTACTGCGCCCTGGGGGGCATGGCCGACGATGGGGGGGTCCGCATCGACGTCGAGGATGACGAAGTCGTGGTGCTACTGCCGGACGATCTGCCCCAGGCCCGTATCCGCGTCTATCGCGACGGCGATCTCCTGATGGAACAAGAGGGGACGTCAGCTCGGGCCCCCGCCGCGACCCCTGGTTCGTATCGAGTCGAGGTCGACGTCCGCGCGCGACTCCTCCGCACCCGATGGCTCCCCTGGATCCTCACCGGCCCCATTCAGGTCGGAGCTGGTCCTGACGACCCTCCCCCGTCGATCCGGGGCACCTTCGAAGACGACTACGGCAATCGATTCACGATCTCCGATTCTCTCTGGCTTCACGAGCCTGCGACCGGCTACGAGATCGTTCAGTGGAGAGCAGCCCAGCGCTTCGCAGTGGCGCGAAACGGCTCGACCAATGCGTCGGACCCGGGACTCTGGACTCGGATCGACTGGGTCGAACTCGAGGGTCCTGATGCCGTGGAACCGTGGAGTTGGGGCTTCTGCCTGTCTACGTGGAATGCGGCTTCCTTCTCTGACGCTCGCGAAACCAGGATCGCCGACCGGAGTGACCCGCGAACGGGATGCGGTGGCTTTCCCTTCTCGCGTATGAAGCGAATAGACTGACCGCCAACACCATCGAATCGAGACGCCCATATGAGCGAAGACACACTCTTTCTGAAGATCGTCCGTGGCGAGATTCCGGCCGACATCGTCTATCAGGACGACCTGGTCACGGCCTTTCGCGATATCGCCCCGCAGGCCCCGGTTCACCTCCTGGTGGTCCCCAACGAGGTGATCACCACCGCGGCTGAAGTCACGGAGGCAGACGAGGCTGTGCTGGGCCGGATGGTCCGTGTCGCATCGGACCTCGCCGAGGCCGAGGGCATCTCGGCCGACGGATATCGACTGATCATGAACTGCCGCGACCACGGCGGTCAGGAGGTGTACCACCTCCATCTGCATCTTCTCGGAGGCCGTCCGCTCGGCCCCATGCTCACCCGCTGACGCGGCCCTGACTGACCCATCGAACGATTCCCATGACACTGCGCACACTACTCTCCGTAGCCACTCCCGTCCTCGCCCTCCTCGCGCCCCTGCCCGCCGCCGCCTTCCAGGACGCACCCGTCGCTGCTCCGGGGATCGAGGCCGAGGTCCGATCGATCCTCGAGAACCCGCGGGTACAGGAAGCTTTCCGTTACCTGGAGGACAACGACGACCAGACGATGGCGGACCTTCGTGAACTCACGCAGATCCCCGCCCCGCCCTTCATGGAAGAGGCACGCGGACGTCGCTTCGCCGAGCGGCTCGCCGAGATCGGCGTCGACAGTGTTTGGACCGACGCGGAGGGCAACGTAATCGGGCTGCGACGTGGTAGAGGAGCCGGCACGATGATCATCTCGGGGCACCTCGATACGGTCTTCCCCGAAGGAACGGACGTGTCGATCCGCCAGGTGGGTGACACGCTGTACGCGCCCGGTATCGCCGACGATACCCGCGGGCTCGTGACTGTCCTCGGGATTCTGCGCGCCATGAACGCCGCCCAGATCGACACCGAGTACGATGTATGGTTCGTCGGAACCGTCGGGGAGGAGGGTCTCGGGGATCTTCGTGGCATGAAGTATCTCTTCCGTGACGGCGGCCCGAAGATCGACGCCTTCATTTCGGTCGACGGTCTCGGTCGCGACGGGATCACGAGTGCAGGCCTCGGATCGTACCGCTACCGCGTCACCTTCACGGGCCCGGGCGGGCACTCCTGGGGCGCGTTCGGACTCGCGAATCCGGCCCATGCACTCGGCCGCGCCGTAGCGCACTTCGACGCCGGCGCTCGGGAGTACACCGACGCCGCCGAGAATCGGACCAGTTACAACGTCGGACGAATCGGCGGTGGGACCTCGGTGAATTCGATTCCGTTCGAAGCGTGGATGGAGATCGACATGCGCTCCGAAAGCCCGGCGTCACTCGACGAGATCGACGCCATCTTCCGCGATGCGATGCAAATAGGCCTCGACGAGGAGAACGCCGAACGTGCGCAGGGTGATGCGCTCGAGGTCGACGTCGACAAGATCGGAGACCGCCCCAGCGGTGAGATCGCGGACGAGAACACCTTCGTTCAGCGGGCGATCGCCGCGACCTCGCTGACGGGCGGCACACCGCGATTGGGCCGTGGCTCCACCGACTCCAACATCCCGATCTCGCAGGGCGTGCCGTCGATCACGATCGGTGGTGGAGGCGCGGGTGGCGCGGCGCACTCGCTCGACGAGTACTACATCAATCGCGACGGGCCCGCAGGGATCCAGCGAGCGCTGCTGGTCCTCCTGGCACAGGCGGGACTCTCGCCTGTCATGGAGTGACTCGGACGCCCGACGCCCGCCGGACAGGGCTGATCCTCACAACCGTAGTCGTGGCCGTTCTGGTCGCGATCGCGGTTGGGCTGGCACCCGAGAAGGTGTCTGCCCAGGTGAATGTGGAGTCACTGCGGCCCGATGATCTACCCTTCGGACGCTCCGGCACAATCAGTGGCGATCTCGCGGCTCGATCCGGTAACGTCGACTTCATCGCGCTCGATCTGAGCGCTCGTCTCTACGACGTACGGGAAGGGTCGACGAGGCTGATGGTCGGTAGTGGTGGGGTGGGCTTTCTCGATAAGAGCCGCTTCGCATCCGCAGGTCTCCTCCACTACCGCGTCACCTATACGAATCTTCATCCGGACATCTCCCCGGAGTGGTTCGGGCAGATCAACTATGACCGGCCACTACTCCTCAACTTCCGCATGGTGGGGGGCGGAGGCATCTACGGCGGGTTCGACGACGGCAGTTGGGGTGACTTCGGTGGGGGGTCAGCGCTGATGCTCGAGCAGGAGTGGCTCAGCCTTCCCGATACGGCGGCCCATCCCGACCAGACCCTCGCGCTCCGCTGGAGCAACTACCTGAGTCTGCGCATCCTGGTGAGCGAGACGACCGTGATCACTTCCACGTCGTACATCCAACCGGAGCTCGGAGCGTTCGGTGATTTTCGTGTCCTGGAGAACTTCCGGCTCGCAACGAAGATCACCGACGAACTCGCGCTCACCGTGAGCTTCGACCTCCGTTACGACTCACGGCCCCCGGACGGACTCGACGCACTGGATGCTCGATTGCGGACCGGCATCACCTACAGCTACTGACGGCCGCCCCCCCTCGGCAACCAGTCGACTCGAGCAGCTAGTCCGACTTCGACGCGGTCATCGTCTGCTTGAACATCCTGATGAGGTCACCAACGGTGCAGTGGTTCTCTACCGGATGCCGCAGTGAGCGGTCGCTGTTGATGGTGTAGTGGTTCCGACGACCCTCTCGGGT
Organism: Gemmatimonadota bacterium; assembly: GCA_039585535.1. Lineage (GTDB taxonomy): Bacteria > Gemmatimonadota > Gemmatimonadetes > Longimicrobiales > Gaopeijiaceae > UBA2589. The sequence continues at coordinate 3,665 of JBDGVS010000136.1, forward strand.
GCGGTCGAGGACCCCTCCCTCATCCAGCTCCCCGATGATCCGCATGACCGCGCGCTCGGTGATCCCTACCTGGAGCGCGAGGTCTCGGACCGTGATGTCCGGATCCTCTGAAATGCACAGCAAGACGTGCGAATGATTCGTGAGGAAGCTCCATGACGACGCCTGCTGATCCACGGTAACCCCCGTGATAATGGATCTGTCGATAATTGACACCTTTTTCAGGTATCTTTATTCTCGTATCTTAATTCTCGAGAATCATAGCTCGAAACGGCCTTCTTGAAAACCGAACCCACCCACACAAAAGACTCGGCCAATGTCTTTCTTCAATAACGCACGAGGCAACTTCTTCGGCGGCTTGACCGCCGGAATCGTCGCCCTCCCGCTCGCACTCGCCTTTGGTGAGCAGACGGAGATGGGCGCGATCGCCGGTCTCTACGGTGCCATCGTCCTCGCCATCGTCGCCTCGGTCTTCGGCGGCACAAAAACCCAGATCAGCGGCCCTACCGCTCCGATGACGGTCGTCTCTGCGGTCGTTATCGCCGACGCGATCGCCTACATGGGAGGCTTCGACGCAGCGATCCCGATGATCATCGCCACCTTCCTCCTGGCCGGTGCACTTCAGGTTGGTATGGGCGTGATCGGGGTCGGAAAGTACATCCGGTACATGCCATACCCTGTGGTATCCGGTTTCATGAGCGGGATCGGAGTGATCATCGTCATCACTCAAATCTTTCCCTTCTTCGGCGTCGCGGCCCCGGCAGGCGGGCCCATGGGAACGATCCGCTCGGTCCACACGATCCCTGAGATCGTGAACTTCGCGTCCATTGCTGTCGCGCTGCTCACGGTCGGTATCATCTACGGCCTCCCGCGCATCACCAAGGCCGTCCCCGCATCGCTCGTCGCGCTGATCGTGGTGTCGCTCGGGGCGTTCTTCATTCTCGACGCCGACTCGATTCTGCGCATCAACTCGCGGGGCCCGATTCCGACGGGACTTCCGCAGCTGCAGCTCGGCTTCGTCGCGATCTTCAGCAACTTCAGCCACATGGTCGTGGTGTTCGAGTACGCCCTCACGCTGGCGGCTCTCGGAGCCATCGACTCTCTGCTCACGTCGCTCGTGGCAGACAACATGACCAAGACCCGCCACGACTCGAACCGCGAGCTCATCGGTCAGGGCATCGGAAACATGGCCGCGGCTCTCATCGGAGGCCTCCCCGGTGCAGGCGCCACGATGCGTACGGTCATCAACATCAAGTCCGGTGGTACGTCGCCGCTCTCGGGTGTGGTGGCAGGAACCTTCCTGCTCGCTGTGCTCCTCGGCATCGGTTCGCTCGTAGGCCAGATCCCCAATGCGGTTCTCGCGGGAATCCTGATCACGGTCGGAATCGGCATCGTGGATTACAAAGGCCTGCGACACCTCCTCACGGTGCCTCGCACGGACGCTGCGGTCATGGTCGCAGTGCTCGGGCTCACGGTCTTCGTAGACCTTCTCGTGGCGGTTGGATTCGGAATGGTGCTGTCGGCGATGCTCTTCATGAAGAACATCTCCGACGTCATCGAGCACCGGACCCAGAGTGCTCCGCTGAAGGAGTTCTCACGCGAATTAGCGTGGGAAGACGAGGGCGATCTGATCGCACGTCGCGGCGACAGGGTCTACATCAAGCACCTGGACGGCCCGCTCTTCTTCGGCTTCGCGAACCGCTTCCAGGAACTCGTGGCTCGCCTCCCCGAACTGGAGGTCGTCGTGCTGCGATTCGACAAGGTCCCCTACATGGATCAGTCAGGCCTGTACGCGCTGGAGGAGGCGGTCATGGAGTTCCGTCGCAACGGAATCCGCATCGCCTTCACCGATATCCATGGCCAGCCACGCGCTCTGGCCGAAAAGATCAGACTCATCCCAGACCTGGTCGCGCGCGAGTACTGCTTCTCCGATTTCACGGAGACGGCCAAATGGCTCGAGCGGTACCTCTCGGGGGACACGTCCGACCCCGTTCTCCCAGATACGGACGACAGCGACGCCGCGGAACCGTCGCCCGGCCTCGTCGGCGTCTGAGCACGCCGCATCTCAACCCTTCAACAACAACTCCATCCAGGAGCCTTCGATATGACCACTCTTCTCTCCACGACGCAGACTGCGGAGTCCCAGGCCGCCATCTCGCCCGCTGAGGCGATCAAGATGCTCAAGGACGGCAATAGCCGGTTCCTCGAGGGCTCACCGATCGACCGCGCCCTTCATCAGCAGGTGGCCGCGACCGCTTCGGGTCAGTATCCGTTCGCGGTCGTGCTCGGGTGCATCGACTCTCGCGTTCCGGTCGAGACGCTGTTCGACCAGGGTATCGGCGACGTCTTCACGGCCCGCGTGGCCGGAAATATCGTCAACGAGGATCTGCTCGGCAGCATGGAGTTCGCGTGCAAGCTCGCGGGCTCCAAGGCGATCCTCGTGCTCGGCCACACCTCATGTGGAGCTGTCAAAGGCGCGATCGGTAAGGCCCGAATGGGCAACCTCACGGCGCTCGTTCAGAAGATCGAGCCCGTGGTCGATCAGGTCGCCGCGAACATGGATTCGGAGGATCCCGGATTCACCGACGCCGTCGCCGAGGCCAACGTTACCCGGACGATCCAGGCGATCCGCGAGAACAGCGAAGTGCTCGCTGAGATGGAAGCGGCCGGTGAGATCGCGATTGCCGGAGCGATGTACGACGTAGGCAGCGGGCAGGTGCACTTCCTGTAGGCGCACCGGGTCAGACTCGACGTTCGCTGCAGGCGGGGTGAGGATTCTTCGGAGTCCTCACCCCGTTTTTTTTGTCCGGGCGCTCCGCCCCGGAGGTACGGATGCCATTGATACAACAGCGAACCGCTCGATGATCGAGCATCTGCATGTCCCCACGCGTGGTAAAGGACTGCACGAGATCACGGTCGAGCTTCAGAACATCGTGACCGCCAGCGGTCTCGCGACCGGGCTCTGTACCACGATGATCCAGCACACCTCAGCGAGTTTGACGATCCAGGAGAACGCGGACCCGTCGGCTCGCCGGGACCTCGAAGCCTGGATCGAACGTCACGTTCCAGAGGGCGACCCGCACTACACGCACACGTCCGAAGGTCCGGATGACATGCCGTCACACATCCGGGCCGCCCTGACCGCCACCACCCTCTCGGTCCCCTTCGAGCGGGGCGTCCTGGCGCTCGGG
>JBDGVS010000137.1:0-6765 GCA_039585535.1 Gemmatimonadota bacterium
TCCGCGCAGGCCTGTTGAGACGAACCCTGGTCGTCGCCGCAGCGCCGTGACCTAACGGCAGACCTCGGCCGGAGTCACGTAGACCCGTTCGCCGTTCGCGTACGTCTCTTGATTCTGATAGTCCATGCGGAATTCGCTGACCTCGCCGGTGGCGCTCTCGAGAATCAGTCCGATCACCTGGCCGTTGGTGATGACATACCAACGCCCCTGCTCACCAGCCACACCACCGTTGTTTCCGAAGGCCCCACCTACATCGACACTGACGGAACTCTCGTCTCGGAGCGCATAGGATCGGTCGGAGCACAGGTACAAATCGGTTCGCGCGCTGTAGCCACCCGCCGTCCCACTGGAGTAGCTGCTCATCCGTGTGAGCTTCTTGCCGGCAAGGAATGTGACCCACTCACGAACCTCCGGGTGATCCTCGGTAAAGCCCGGGGCGAGCGGCCGACCGGTGTTCGATTGCTGAGCATCGACTCGTTCGGAGGCTGTGGCCCGGCCAGTGGAGGCCGCGACTCCTCCTTCCGCCAGCCGACCCTGTGCAGCGACCGACGGGCTCGACCCTCCCCCCTGAGCCGTCGTCGACGCGAGGGTCAGATCGATCTCCGTGTAATCCTCGTAGTTCGGCTGCCCATTCCCGTCTACGCCGTAGAGTTCGAGCCAGAGTTCGTCTTCCCAGCGCTCAGCGGCAAAGTAGAGGACGCCGTCTCCACCCTGCATGAGACCCACAAGCGTCCCGTCCTCGATCTGGCCCTCCATCACGTACTCGACGCCGTTGCTGGACAACCTCCCAGCCACGACCCCGCCTCCGGTCTCCTGGAGCGAAACCGTCATCACTCCGCCTGTCTGGTTCGGAACGGTGAAGGTCCCGGTGTACTGCTGAGCTGCTGCTGGCAGTGAGGTGATTGCCGCCAGAGCGCACGCCAGTCCGAGGGCGGAGAAGAGCGGGGATTGTTGGCAGGACACGAGAGCGAACCTCCGGGGGAAGGCGAGAACGATGACCCTGTGGCCGATTCTCAGGGTACTCGCTGCCCTGTGTGCCGGCAATCCGAGAGCTAGGCGAAGTAGTCGCCCACTCTGATACCGTACCGTTCGGCGTTCGTAACACGAACGATCGACCGGAGGTGATCGCCCTGGTCATCGGTGTCCGCCAGATCGACCAGGGGGGCGGGTGCGAGCCAGGCTCCGTCGGGATCGCAGAGAATGCGGACCACGGGACGGCTCACGAAAGAAGGGTCCGGATTGGCCGCATGGACGAGCGCCACTTCGCGTGTGTTCAGGATCACGCAGGAACCCACAGGATAGACGCCGAGCAGGTTGGTGAGTGCCTTCACGATCACGGGGTCGAATCCGAGGGATTCGTTCTCTCGAAAGTCCCGGAGCACTTCGTCTGCCGGTCGGGCCTTCGAGTATGCGCGCTCATTCGTGGCCGCGTCGAATGCTGCCGCGACGGCCACGATCCGCGAAAAGATCGTCGGGGTTCGCGCACGGACGACACTCGGATATCCCTGGCCATCGACGGACTGGTGATGTTCGTAGGCGACGAGCATGCTCTGGAGAGGTACCTCCCCGAAGTCACGCAACTCGAAAATGCGAAGCGCGCCGAGCCAGGTGTGCCCCTCCATCTGACCACGCTCCGCCTCGGACAGCGCGGATCCTTTGGTCAGGATCTCTCTAGGAATACGACTCATGCCGATGTCGTGCACCAGCGCGGCGTGACCCAGATCGTAAAGCTGGGCCTTCGAGAGCCCGAGGCGTCTCCCGATGGCGACGCAGAAGATGCAGACATTGACCGCGTGTGTGAACGCGTACTCGTCGAAGTCTTTCAGGGCGCTCAGGCCACCGAGTGACGCCTCGTTGGTGAGGACACCGTCAACGATGCTCTGGACCGTCTGTTTCACCTGCCCGACGTTCGCGCTTCTCCCCATCCGTGTCCCGTTGAACAACTCCTTCGAGACATCGACGGACTCTTCATACGTGCGCTTTGCTGCCGCCCGACGGTCAGCCTCTCCGGGTACGGCCATGCCGGCCACTGGGGGGTCGACGACGATGGTGCGAATACCTTGCGATCGGATGGTTTCGCGGAGTCGGTCCGTTCGGGTCGGGTCATCGTCAGGGTCCGAAATGCGCACGACGAGAGCGAGGAAAATCTGGAGGTCCCGCCGGGTGGGCATTCCGCGCAGGGTGAGAATCCCTATGCCCGCTCCGCGAAGGGTCTCCAGCACGTGTGCGTGAAAGACGAAATTCTCCAGGTCCGACGCCAGCACCTCGCCATTCAAGTAAAACGCACGCCGGACGATGCGGAGTTCCAGACGGCGTGTCTCGTCCAGTACCGTATCGCACGCTGCCCGCAGTCGATCGAGGGCGACGCGCGTTTCACCAGTCCCGATCCCTCGCAAGCGGACGGCCCGGAGCGCATGGTACAGCGCGCTCAGGAAGTGAGCCTCGGCGGACGTCGTCTTGCTCACGAGGCGAGCCCCTCTGCGCGGAGCGCCGCTCCGGCCGCGCTACGCACAAGCGGATCCTTGTCCTTGACCGCGGTCTCGAGGGCGAAGCGTGCCGCGGGTGTTTTCAGCATTCCCAGAGCCAGCGCAGCACAGGCGCGAGTACCGGGGGATGGGCGACGGGACAGGCCACCCTTACCGAGGAGTACGGTTTCGAGCGTCGCCACTCCGGCGGGGCCATTCGTCGTGGCGAACGCGGTGAACAGAGCGCGACGTTCGCTGAGATCGCGAACCTCGAGGTCTGTCGTCGTGAGAAGCGTGGAGAGTGTTCGCGCAGCGCCCCGAAAGGGACGCTGCGTGAAGGCCTCGAAGACCGCCATCCGGACCTCGGCGTCTTCGTCGCCCGCGGCAGAACTCATGATCTTCAGCGCGACGGGCGTTCCGATGAGCGCGAGAGCCGACACGGCGAGGCGACGGGTTCCCGCGTCGGGGTGTTGAAGTGCCGCGGCGATGGGCTCAGCGAATTCCGGCTTCTCAAGCTTACCGGCGATCGCAAGGGCTCTCTGGACCACGGTCCGGTCCGAAGACGCGGCCAGCGGCTCGATGGCAGCTGGGGACTCGGAGAAGTAGGTCTCGAGAGCGTTTACGAGGGCTGACTTGGCACGGGGATGCCGGAGCTGGCCAATCCAGACGAGCACCGACTGGAGCGCGTCCTGCCTCATCTCGCGAAGGAGAGAGCCGAGGGCTTCCGGCGACGGATCGACGGCCCCGTCATCGAGTACGTGGAAAAGCTGTGTCAGGGCATCGGTCTCGGACACCGCAAGCCGCATCTGGTCCAGCGCACCTTTGTGCCGGGCTTCGAGCGTGGGCGCACGGATCAGCTTCCGGAGTTCGCCTGTGAGGTAGGCAACGGCGGGGAAGCGCCCGGTGCCGAGTAAGTACGGAAGAAGGTTCTGGAGGACCCCGATCACCTCGTCACGAACGTCATGGTCCGGCTGGGTCTCGAAGGTGTCCAGGAGTAGCGAGAGCACGCCGAGGGCATGATCACGCTGGTACTCCAGGTCGATCGCGCCCGTCAGGTGCTCGATTTCGTCGGCGTCCAGGAACTGTGTCGCCGAATCGAACGAGTCCACGACGTCGATTCGGTCCTCCGCAGTGGAAAGATCTTCGTCGACGAGTGCGCGTATTGCCTCAGGCGCCAGCCGCACGGGATCCGTTTCCCCCTCGCCGGTCGCGGAGTTGCCCAGGGCAAGGTTCGCTTCTGACCCGGACGCGACTTCGAGGTCCGACTCGACGGCGGGACGGGAAGGGGCGGGGGATTCCGAAATGTCAGCGGACTCTGCGGTGTCCGCGGCACGGGGGTCGCTCCGGTCCGATGGCTCTCCCTCGGCACGGGTCAGGATCTCGAACGGTGGGCGGTCGAGTTCCGAACCGTCGTCCGGTCCGCCCCCTGGACTCGCCTCCACTTCGCGGCTGCCTCGCTCGCCCTCAGACTCGGGAGCCGCACCGCTACGACCCGCGGTGGTTACGTCCAGACCGTCGGGCCGGCCCACGACAGGTCCGACCGTGTACCGAATATGCCGCAGATCCGCACGGAAGAGCGCGAGCACCAGATCCTGGTCACCATGTTCGTCCAGCCGGCGCTTCCGATCGACGACCTCGAGGAGCCGCGCCATCTCTTCCCGTTCGACACCGGGCACCAGCATGAGTCCGTGGATGCCCGAACTGGTCAGTGTGGGCACCAGGTCATAGTCATCCTCTTCGGCGGCCATGACCGTCTCCCCGCTCCAGAGGAGGTCGGTGCCGGCACACTGGAGGTCGAGGAAGGGCATGCGCCCCCACAGAGGTGCGAATGCCAACTCCAGTCCCTGGCGGGCGCGTTCCGACTCGGACGAATCAGGTCCGTACGCCTCTAAGGCGTGGAGCATCTCCTGAGCGGCACGCATCAGCACCTGAACCAGGAGTTGTTCGGTACTGGGACGTGGAGGCATCAGAACTCGTCGAACGGCGCGACCGGGCGCCCAAACATGCGCCTGCTCGTGGGTGCCTTCAAGGACGTACGATCTCAGCCACGAGACTCCGGAGGCGTGGAGGTAGGCTGTCGAAGGGGGCGAGGGCGAGAAACCCGAGGTTGGATCGGACTCTTCGTGAGCGTTCTCTGTCGATCGGAAAAATCGGGATGAGGACCCGGATTCTTCTCGCGCGGGCGAAGGGAGGTCCATATGTTGGCCAGATTCGCAGGTGCCCTTCCGCGCAGGAGTGCTCGATGGAGCAGCAAGATTCCGTCGGTATGCTGGAGCAGAAATACTCGAGGCGAACCTTCATCAAGGGAGTGATCGCTACTGGAGTGACCGCATCCTCGACCGGTTATCTCTTCCGAGGCAGTCCGCTTCTGGGGGCCGCCACCTTCCAGACCGCGACCGAGCGTCTCATCACCTTGCGCGTGAACGGGCAGGATCGTCCCGTGGATGTGCTGCCGCACGAGACGCTCGCGATGACGCTCCGGTACAAGCTGGGCCTCACCGGCACGAAGCTGGGCTGTGATCGAGCCGAGTGCGGTGCGTGCACATTGCTGATCGATGGCGTCCCGCAGTACGGCTGTTCGATGCTCACGCACCAGGTGCGGGGTCGGGCCGTTACGACCATCGAGGGGCTCGAAGATCCGGATACGGGAGAGCTCAACGTGGTCCAGCAGGCAGTGATGGAAGAGGGCGGGTTCCAGTGCGCGTTCTGCGCCCCCGGCTTCATCATGAGCATGACCGCGATGATCGAGGAAAATCCAAACCCGACGAGAGCGGAAGCCGCCCAGGCGCTTTCGGGCAACCTCTGCCGCTGCGCCGACTACGACAAAATCCTCACCTGTGCGATGCGAGCTGCTGAACTCGCGCGCAGCGTATAACGGAGAGACCATGGCCGAGAAACTGATTGGAGCCGATATCGCGCCACCGGATCTCCACGCGAAGATCACGGGCCGCGCGAAGTATGCGGAGGACTTTCGAGCACCGGGCATGGTGTTCGCAAAGCTTCTTCTGAGCCCTATGCCCCACGCGAGAGTGCGAGGTGTCGATGCGAGCCGAGCGCTCGCGATGCCGGGAGTGATCGGCATCCTGCGAGCCAGTGAAGTCCCGGCGCGGGAGGGGCCACGTGAGGCGTGTCTGACCGATCACCCCAAGTACGAAGGCGAGCCGATCCTGGCCGTCGCAGCTGTGGACGAAGAAACCGCTGCTGCGGCGATCGAGTTGATCGACGTCGACTTCGAGCCACTGCCCTTCGTGCTCGACCCACTCGACAGCCTCAGGCCCGGTGGCCCGAACGCGTTCGTCGAGGGGAATCAATTTTCCGGTGAGGACGGCTGGAGCGAGTTCAAGTGGACCGAAGCAGACTTCGCGGTGATCGACGCCGAGGGAATGCCCGATCCGGACTGCCCGGTGGAGTGGACCAAGGGCGACCCGGCTTCCGCATTCGCCGAGTCGGCGCTGGTGCTCGAAGAGAGCATTGTCCACCAGTCGCTGACGCACCACCCGATGGAGCCTCGCTCCAACATGGCCTATTGGGAGGGCGACAGACTCTTTGCGTTCGTGTCGACTCAGAGTTCGCAGCAGACGAAGTTCGCGCTGGCTGGTGCCCTGGACATGGACGCCGAGAACATCACGATGGTTTCGGAGTTCTGCGGCGGAGGCTTCGGCTCGAAGATCGCCGGATCCACGATCATGCAGGTGCCGGCTCTCTTCTCGAGAAAGATCGGCCGGCCGGTCATGCTCCGGATCACTCGGTACGAAGAGAATTACATCGGGCGAGCGCGGCCGGGGTTTCAGTCCTGGTTGAAGATGGGCTTCCTCGAGAACGGGAAGTGCAATGCGATCGACCTGATCATCGTGCAGGAGAGTGGAGCGTACGGCGCGGGTGACTACAACACCGCCGGCTCGATCGCGGACCTGACCTACACGCCGCAGAACATGCGATTCCGCGGGGTCCCGATGTACACCAACACCCCGCCCAAGGCCGCGCAGCGTGGGCCCGGCGGCGCTCAGATCATCTCGATGATGGAGCCGATCCTGGAGAAGGCCGGTCGAGAGCTGGGAGTCGATCGCCTCGAGATGCATCGCCTCAACGCGCCCGGACCCGACGTGGAGTTCGGCCCGCGCAACGCGACGCTTTCGAGCGTTCACGCCATCGAGGCACTCGATCAGGCGGCCGAGCTCTTCGACTGGGAGTCGAAGTCCGCGATGTCGGGGCGGCGCAACGGCACGAAGGTCACCGGAGTGGGGATCGGACTTTCACCGTACACGGCGGGTTCTCGCGGCCGGGACGGGATGATGATCAT
>JBDGVS010000138.1:0-6755 GCA_039585535.1 Gemmatimonadota bacterium
GGCGTAATTCAGCAGGGCCGGATCCAGGGTCCCGATCGGGGCGATGCCGCTCAGAGTCACGGCGACAACGAGGACAGTGTAGAGCAGGGTTCCGACGACCAGCGCCGCCCAGATGATACGCAGCTGCTTCACGCGAGCTCACGTACCTCCCGCACCAGGTCTGCCATCGAATCCTTCGCGTCCCCGAAGAACATCAGCGTGTTGTCCATATAGAACAGATCGTTGTCGATGCCGGCGAAGCCGGGGGAGAGCGACCGCTTCATGACGATCACGCGGCGGGCGTTGTCGACGTCAAGGATCGGCATTCCTGCGATGATCGACTTTGGATCGCGCGCGGAGGGATTCACCACGTCGTTGGCTCCGACGATCAGGACGGCGTCCGTGTTCGAGAAGTCGTCGTTGATTTCCTCGAGGTCGTAGAGCTTGTCGTAGCTCACGTCTGCCTCTGCGAGGAGGACATTCATGTGACCCGGCATCCGACCGGCAACGGGGTGGATCGCGTATTTCACGTCGACGCCACGGGCCTCCAGCAGGTCTCCGACTTTGCGGAGCTCATGCTGTGCCTGAGCGACCGCCAACCCGTAGCCAGGCACGACGACCACGGAATTCACATAGCCGAGCTCGGCCGCCACGGCCTCTGCGTCTGCACGTTTCACAGGTCGTTTCCCGATCTGCGACCGGTCCACGCCCGCTACCTCCCCGCCGAAGCCGCCGAAGGCCACATTCGCGAGGGAACGATTCATTCCCTTGCACATGAGCATGGTCAGGATGAGCCCGGCTGCGCCGACCAGGGCTCCCGAGATGATCAGCACCATGTTGCCGATCACGAAACCCGCAGCACTTGCTGCCAGGCCCGAGTAGGAGTTCAGGAGGGAGATCACGACCGGCATGTCCGCTCCACCGATCGGAATGACGATCAACACGCCGAGGACCAGCGCTCCACCAAGGAATGCCCAGAAGAGCGTTTGCGTCGAGAGGGCCAGTCCACCCACGCCCAGGCTTGCGGCGGCCAGAAAGAGGATACCGAGGAAGACCACCAGATTGAACCAGTTCTGGCCCTTGAAGGTGATCGGATTACCCGTCATCAGACCTTGCAGCTTCGCGAAGGCGATGAACGATCCGGAGAACGTCACCGCCCCGATCAGCGACCCCAGCATGATCGTGACGCCCGTCGACCCGGCGCCTACCGCCGGGTTCCCGACGAACTCGGCGATCGACACCAGCGCGGATGCCCCGCCACCGAAGCCATTGAAGATGCCGACGAGCTGAGGCATGTCGGTCATCTCGACCCGACGTGCGGCGAACGCCCCGACGAGGCTGCCGAGCGCCACGCCGACCAGAATTCCGGTCCACGAGAGGATCTGCGCGTCGACGACGGTTGCGAGGATCGCGATCAGCATGGCCACGGAGGCCAGTTGGTTTCCGCCGCGAGCGGTCGCAGGGGACTGGAGCCGCTTGAGTCCTACGACGAAAAGCGTCGCGGAGAGGAGATAGGCTACTTCGATGAGGGGATGGTCGAGGTTCATGGCATTCCCCTACCGTTTCCGGAACATGCCGAGCATGCGATCCGTGACCATGAATCCGCCGACCACGTTGACCATGGCCATCGCGATCGCGGCAATTCCGAGGCCGGTTTGCAGTGCGCCCTCAGCGCGGCCAGCGACGACCAGCGCACCCACGATGGCAATTCCTGAGATCGCATTCGCACCCGACATGAGGGGCGTGTGCAGGGTAGGTGGCACCTTCGTAATGACTTCGCGGCCCGTCAGCGTCGCCAGCACGAAAACGTAAAGTCCGATCATCAACTCGCCCATCAGGACTCCCCTCCGGAGGATTGGTCGATCACGGCGCGTACGCGCTCGTTTCGGATCTCGCCTGCATGAGTGACCGTGGCCGGGCCAATCACGTCGTTCTCGAAGTCCAGCGTCAGCGCGCCTTCCTCATCGACGAATTCTCCGACCAGCGTCACGACGTTCTTCGAATACATCTGGCTGGCATGCACCGGGATGGTCGCCGGAATGTTGACCGGTCCCATGACCTGGACCCCGTGCGCGATGACGGTCTCTCCAACCCGGGTCGCCGAGCAGTTGCCTCCGCTCTCGGAGGCGAGGTCAACCACGACGGACCCGGGTTTCATGGACGCGAGCATCTCGTCCGTGACCAGCAGAGGCGCGGCGCGCCCCGGGATTTGTGCGGTGGTGATCACGATATCCGCGCTCGAAATCGCGCCGGCGATCAGTTCCAACTCCTTCTTGTGTTGGTCTTCCGAGAGCTCCGCTGCATATCCGCCCTCACCTTCGGCTTTGACTTCTTCTTCCGCTTCGAGAAAAGTGGCACCGAGGCTCTCGACCTGCTCCTTCACGACGGGACGAACGTCGAACGCCTCCACGACCGCCCCCAGTCGTCGAGCCGTGGCGATCGCTTGCAGACCTGCGACGCCCGCACCGAGAATCAGCGCTTTTCCGGGCCGAATCGTTCCCGCGGCCGTCGTGAACATCGGGAGGAACTTGGGCAGCTGGCTGGCTGCGATGAGAACGGCCTTGTATCCGACCACCGTCGCCTGGGAAGAGAGTGCGTCCATGGATTGAGCGCGAGTAATGCGCGGAACGAGCTCCATGGAGATCGAGGTCACCTGCTTTTCGGCCAGCGACGTCGCCAGCTGCGGACTCCCCAACGGGTCGAGGAATGACACCAGGATCGTGCCCTCTGCCAATGCGTCGAGGAGCGCCGCATCGGGAGGATTCACATGGAGCACCAGCTCCGCTCCAGCGAGCACGTCGGCTCGCGAGCCGATCGTAGCACCGGCTTCGCGGTACTCGTCGTCCGATCCACCGGAAGCAGCGCCTGCGCCCGATTCGACGTGGACGTCGAGGCCTGTCTTCTTCAGCGCCCTCACACCCTGGGGAACCAGCGCGACCCGGGACTCCCCGGAGCGGGTTTCCTGCACCACGGCGACCTTCATGCGTGCTCTCCGTTGGCATTCGTTCTGAAAAAGCGAAGGAGATCGTACCCGCCACCCCTGTGGCGCACAAGCAAGCTCCTCGGGCGACCCATTCGGACATTCGCTTGATCGGGCCTTCTGCTGAGCGTTGATCCATGCTTGCTCGAGTAGATACGTGTACGGTGCGAGGTGTAGAGGCGCTCCCCCTTCGGGTGGAGGTCTCACTCACGACGGGGCTCCCCTCTTTCACCGTGGTAGGACTGGCCCAGAGTGCCGTCCGGGAGGGCCGGGAGCGCGTAGCGGCGGCGCTTCGAAGCAGTGGCTATGGCGTCCCGAACCGTCGTATTACGGTCAATCTCGCACCGGCGGACCTCAGGAAAGAGGGTACGGGATTCGATCTTCCCATCGCCGTGGGAATTCTCGCGGCGCACGGCGCTGTGCCGAGCGAAGCGTTGCGGGACGTCATCGTCGTCGGGGAGCTTGGACTGGATGGTGCTCTGTGGTCCGTCCCCGGCGTCGTCGCCGCGGCGCTCCTCGCCCGAGCTTCCGAACGTACCTTGCTGCTTCCCGAGGAGAACCTCCCCGAGGCCAACCTCGTGCCGGGCGTTGAAGCGGTTGGTGTGCCCGATCTGGTGACCGCGGTCCTGGCACTTGGGGGAACCGGCGCCCCGAAGTACTCCGTACGACCTCCGAGGGAGACGGCGTCCGTCGTTCGGGGAGGGGCAGAGGAGCGCGGCGCCCTGAAGCCATCGGAGCTTGCCGACGTCTCCGGTCAGCCCCTGGCTCGCCGCGCGCTGGAGATCGCGGCGGCGGGACGTCACAACCTGTTGCTCGTGGGTCCTCCCGGCGTAGGAAAGACGATGCTCGCGAGTAGGATGCCCGGCATTCTGCCGCCGATGTGTGCGGAGGAGAGACTAGAGGTGGCCGCGGTCCATTCGGTGGCGGGTACTCCGCGTGGACAGAGGTCGGTCGCCGTACGCCCCTTTCGTGCACCCCATCACTCCGTCAGTTACGCCGGCCTGGGCGGGGGCGGGCGGCCACTCCGTCCAGGGGAGATCAGCCTGGCCCATCACGGGGTGCTCTTCCTGGATGAACTTCCGGAGTTCCGCCGGAACGTGCTCGAGGTGCTCCGCCAACCGCTCGAAGAAGGAGTGATACGACTGGCCCGGGCAGACGGGGCGGTCTGTTTTCCTGCCCGCTTCCTGCTGGTGGCCGCGATGAACCCGTGCCCGTGTGGATATGCCGGCGACGGGAGCGACCGGTGCCGATGTGACCCCACGATCGTGGCCCGGTATCGAGGGCGGATCTCGGGGCCGCTCCTGGATCGCATCGACCTGCATGTAGAGATGGGGACTGCGCACGGGTTGAGAGATGGAAATGGGATCGCGGCGAAGGATATCGCCGGGCGGGTCGCGAGCGAGTCGACCGCGGTCGTGGCGAAGCGGGTACGTGCGGCACGAGAACGCCGTCGGGACCGGTATGCCGCCGGCGAGGATTACCCCACGGAGCAGCGGGGTGCAATCAACAGGGAAGCTCGTCTACTCCTGGAGGCACTGACCGTCCGGTTCAGGCTGTCCATGCGGGGGCGCGATCGTGTACTCCGTGTGGCGCGTACCGTCGCGGACCTCGAGCAGGCCGCGGAGTTGCGGGAGTCGCACGTCGCAGAGGCCGCTCAGTACAGAGTGTCCGCCATTCGATAAATGGGAGATGACGTTGTGGGCTGGTCGCTCCCCGAGCCGGTGCTCGCCTATTTGAGTGCGTCCGACTCACCGCGAGTTTTCCGGATGTCCTCGAATTCGGCCCCTCTGCGGGGCCCGGCCGCGACGCCCGGCGACCCTCCAGTTGGGCAGCTCCTTCTCGCCTTCGCTGCGGTCTACTTCATTTGGGGATCGACGTACCTGGCCATCCGCTGGGCGATCGAGACGATGCCTCCGCTCGGGATGGCCTCGCTCCGCTTCTTCATCGCCGGTGGGCTCCTGTACGGCTGGGCACGTCTGCGCGGAGTCCCGAACCCGACCAGGCGGCAATGGCGTGATGGAGCGATCTCCGGGACGCTTCTTCTCGCGGGCGGGAACGGTGCCGTCGTGCTGGCAGAACAGTGGGTCCCCTCAGTGCTCGTCGCCCTCCTCGTCGCTACGGTCCCCCTGTGGCTTGTTCTACTCGACACATTGGTGGGTGCCCGGATCCGGCCGTCTGGACGTACGGTCGCCGGCCTGGTGGTCGGCTTCAGTGGCGTGGTCGTTCTCGCGGGATCCCCCGGGGTCGGTGCGGGCGGGCCCCAGGAGCTTCTCGGTGTGGTCGTCGTGCTTGGGGGGGCTCTTTGTTGGGCGGCGGGATCGCTCTATTCGCGCTATGCGAGTGATCCCCCGCGTCCGAGGATGGTCGTGGCGACCCAGATGTTGAGCGGGGCCAGCGTGCTGGGAGCGATCGCGATCCTGAGCGGCGAGATGACCGGCTTCGTGCTCGCCGACGTATCGGTCCGCTCGTGGCTCGCGCTGTGCTACCTGATCACCTTCGGTGCGATTATCGGGTACGCTGCCTACATCTGGCTGCTCACGGTCGTGGAGCCTGCTCGAGCGGGCACGTACGCGTACGTCAACCCGGTGGTGGCCATGCTGCTGGGATGGGCGTTCGCCGACGAGCAACTGACCTTCCGTTCGCTCCTCGCGGCCGCCATCATCCTCGGGTCGGTCATCGTGCTCACCACGGAGGCCGCCGCAGGCCGTCGCCGCGCTCGCGCGACGATGGAAGCGGTGGCTGGCGGAACGAAATGAGGGTAATGCCGCAGGACGCGAATGCGACGCAGGACGTGCTCACTCTGATTCCGGGAGTGAGTCCGGAGACCCAGACCAATCTGATTCTGTCGGTCCTGGCTCTGTTGCTGATCCTTCTGGCGCGCCGGGGCGTCCTTGTTCTGGTCCACCGCCATGTCGAAGAGTCGGAGGCCCGCTACCGTTGGGCCAAGGGGGTGGGCACCGCGTCCTTCCTCTTGGTGGTGTTGTTCTTAACGCAGATCTGGTTCACAGCGATCCCGTCGATCGGCACCTTTCTCGGCCTCCTGTCGGCAGGCCTCGCCATCGCCCTCAAGGACCTCGTGGCCGACCTGGCGGGCTGGGCGTTCATCGTCTTGCGGCGTCCCTTCGAATTGGGTGACCGTGTTCAAATCGGGGGGCATGCGGGTGACGTGGTCGACAGGAGTCTCTTCCAGTTCACGATCATGGAGATCGGCAACTGGGTGAGTGCTGATCAGAGCACCGGACGGCTCATTCACGTCCCCAACTCACATGTGTTCACGCAGCCGCTGGCCAATTACGTAGCCGGCTTTCCGTATCTGTGGAACGAGTTGAAGGTGCTCGTGACCTTCGAGAGTGACTGGCGGAAGGCGAGGACCCTCATCGAAGAGCTCGCGGCCGACCAGACCGTCGATATCACCCGTGAAGCCCACAAACCGGCCAACCGTGGTGAGCAACGATTCCTGATCCGGTATCGGAAACTCACGCCTGTGGTCTATGTGTCTGTAGAGGACAGCGGGGTCTTGCTCACTCTGCGCTATCTGTGCCGACCTCGTGAACGTCGCGGCACGGCCAGTCAGATGTGGGAGCGAGTACTGGATGCGTTCCACGAGCATCCGGACGTGACGCTTGCCTACCCAACGCAGCGGATCAACCTGGGTCGCGAAGTCCTCTCCACAGACGAGCCGAGCGGCTGAGGACGCACCCTTCCTCGTCGCAATGGTGTGGCGCTTCCTCTGCGGAACTCGCTACGTTGGCGTGGACGGATCGACATTCACACCGTCCTCGGTTCCAGCGTCCTA
>JBDGVS010000139.1:0-6700 GCA_039585535.1 Gemmatimonadota bacterium
CTGCCACGTGCTCTCGGAGACACAGCTCGAGATCACCGTGTAGTCCATCTGTCGTCGATCCCCAACGACATCGAACGCCTCCCCCATCTTGATGCGCAGGGACTCATCTCGTGGGGTGTGGTCGATCAGATCCTCGCCGATGAACTGCTGAGCGCCAGTGTGATCGCGCTTGTAAACGCGCACCGTTCCTTTGGGGAGCGGCATGCCCAGTCCATTCGACTCGCTGTTCTCGAAGTCCAGGAATACCTCGACCTTCTGGTCCGTGGCCACCTGCCCGTACTGACCACGGTAGTAGTAGTTCGCGCCGTGGAAGATGAGGCGCTTTTCGACGCCGAATCCGGGGGACTCCAGGAGGGTCACCTGTTTCTGCTCGTTGTTCATGAGGTCGGTCGGTCGTCCGAGGGTGTACATGTGGTACTCGAAGAAGGCGTCCTCGGTGAAGCCCTGAGCCTCCGCGGCCATTGCCATATCCATCATGCGCCCCCGGTTCGCATCGGGGCGACCACCGCCCGAAACCCGCTGAACATCCCCGGCCACCAGCTGCAGGCGGGCGTTCTCGTACGCCGTCCCGCTCTGGTTCGTGAGCGTAACCCAGCCGGTCAGCGACCCTTCATCGTCGTCCGCGTTGAGGACCATGACGTAGTCCGATTTCCAATTGAGATTGTTGGTCAGATATGACACCTCGACCCGCTGCTGTCCGCCGGGTGTGTCGAGCCTCCAGAGGAGGGTCGGCTCGGGGATCAGGTTGTCGGGCAGCTCGGGGAAGCCGAAACGACCCGGGTAGTTGAAGGTGATCTCGCCGTCGATCCGAAGAATGGGTCCACCATTCACGGACAGGACTTCCGCTTCAACGGCCTCCTCGATACCGGTCTCCGGGTTGGTGCGGTACACGTTCACCATCCGGCCGACATACTTCTCCAGCAGCTTCTGGGGGTTCAGCAGGTCGAACTGGTAGTTCTGCTCGAGCAGCTGCATGCCTCCACGGCCAAGCGGAAGTACGTGCACCGTCTCCGGCTGGATACCCGACGCCACGTCCCCGTACTCGAGCGCGATTCTGCCAGGCTCGAGGTCGATCGAGCGAACCTCGCGGACGAGGCCGAAGTTTTGATTGTACACGGTGATCGCAACGGATTCGCGATCAGCGGCGGTCGACCGACTATCCGCGGCCGTCCACAGCACCCTGTCGGGCTGGGGATCACTGGCGTCGAAGCGATGCTCGACAAGGACGGGCCGATCCGGATCGATATCCGGGCCGCCCGCCGAGGGTTCGGGTACTGCGGACGGGAGCACGACGGCTCCCGTAGTCACAAATAGGGCTAGAAGTCTGCGCATCGGAGTTCCCTCCGTCTGATCGGCGAAACAGACGTCGCCGGTGATTTTTCGACTGCGTGACAGAGAGGACGTCCGCCACCTCTCCGGTTGCACACACCCACCACCGAGAACCCGGGCGCTGTGACAGAGCGAAGCGACGCGACTACACTTGCCCGTGTCACGCTCGACCTCTCGACCCACGTCCCTCGCCGCGATACCACACATGACGCGATTCCTCTCCCGCGCCGGCACAGCACTTCTCCTCGCGATCGCCCCCGCTTGCTCCGGCCCGGACGACTCAGCCGCTCCCCCGGCCGCTGAGGCCGTAGACGAACTCGCGGCCTACCGACCAAGCGAGGCCCAGGAGGCACGAGCAGTCGCGACCGTGCAGAGACTTTTCGACGCCCTGGAAACCGGCGACGAGGCGCTCCTCCGTTCTGTCATGGATCCGAGCGTCGTGATGCACTTCTCTGAGGAACGAGACGGGGCGACCACGTTTGGCAGCGCCACAGTGGATGGTCTCGCGACCCGGATCATGTCGAGTGAAGTCCCGCTCATCGAACGGATGTGGGACCCGACGGTCCTGGTGAACGGCGAGCTCGCCACAGTATGGACTCCTTACGATTTCTACGTCGGACCGGATTTCAGCCACTGCGGCATCGACGTCGCGACCGTCATGAACACCCCCGAGGGCCCGCAGATCGTGGCCCTCTCCTGGACCCGCCTGCAGCCTCCGGCCTGTGAGCTGCACCCCGAGGGGCCGCCCGCGAGCTGACCCTGGCGCTGGGGGGCGTGCATGGCGAGAACCTTGAAGGTCCAAGGGCCGATCGCCGTCATGGCCTCGGTGGAGTCGGGGCGTATCTTACCAAGGTGGCGACATTCCATCGTCTCACTATCACCCTTTGACTCCTGGTCATGACAGAGCCCTCACCGAATCACTGGCTCAAGGATGTTGCCGGCCACGCCGGTCTCGACCTCGACCTGCCACGCCGCCCGGACATCACAGCGATCCGGCGCACGTGGCCGGAGGTGGCGCGGGCGTGCCGGCTTGCCGACGTTCGATTCACACAGCGTGTCGCGGGTCACTTCCGTATCAGCGTCGCGGACGTAAGTACCTACGATCCCCAGGCGGTGAAACTGATCCCGGAGTCCGTCGCACGTCGGTACGGCGTGCTCCCGCTCAGTGCGACCGGAACGTCGATCGTGATCGCGACGTCGGATCCGACGAACCGGGCAGCGCACAAAGACATCGTGGCGCACGCGGCGCGACAGCCGGTCTTCATGATGGCCAGCCCGGTAGTGCTCGCTCCAGCTCTCGAGCGCGCATACGCTCCGGCTCGTGCGCCGAAGAACGCGCTCCAGACGCTCGTCGCCCGGGTCGCGGAAACCGACTTCCAGGTCGTCACCAACCAGGGAAAGGGTCTATTCACGAGCTTCGAGCTCGAGGATCCTGCAGTCGTAAAGCTCGCCGACGTGATTCTTCAGCAGGGCGTGCGGTACCGCGCCACCGAGATTCATATCGAGCCCGGTGCCCAGCACGGACGAGTCCGCTACCGGATCGACGGGGTGCTCCAGCAGGTCGTGGACCTGCCGCCGGCAGCGCACAACCGCCTTGTAGCCCGGCTGAGACATCTCGCGTTCGAGCAGCCCGGTCACAATCCGGACGATGGCTTCCAGATACGGGCCGATCCCGGCGGAGAGAAGACAGCGCACCTCCTTACGACGCCGACGCCAGATGGAGAGCTCGTATCGATCCGCCTGGTGAACCCGAATGACGTTCCCACCCTCGAAGACCTGGGATTCGAGGGGCCAGAGGGAAAGCAGATTCAGCAGATTCTCTCTCGAGGAGAGGGATTGGTTCTCGTAACCGGGCCTGCGCGCTCGGGGACGACAAGCTTTGTATACGCCGCCCTGGGTGCACTTCAGCATCAAAGCGTGATTTCGCTCGAAGGTCGGCCCGAGATGGTCGTACCCGGTGTCACCCAAATCCGGTATGACCCGCTCACCGGGATCTCCTTTGCCGAGACGCTCCAGCAGCTTCTCGACCGGAGTCCCGACGTGATCCACGCAGGTGAGATCCGAGATCTGCCCACGGCTCGTATCGCGCTTCGTTCGGCGGTGACCGGTCGTAAGGTCCTGGCCACGGTCCACACATCCGACGCGGTATCTGGCATCCGCCGGCTCGTCGACATGGGGCTCGCACCCGGGCGACTCGGCGAGTCACTCCACGCCGTGATCTCGCTGCGCCTCGTGCGGCGTCTTTGCAAGGAGTGCGCTCGACCCTTCGACCCGGAGCGTGACGGAAAGTCGCGCGAGGCCAAGCTGGCCGGTGTTCTGGGGATTCAGCCCACGAAACGCGCAGTAGGCTGTAAAGACTGTGCGGGTACCGGCTACCTCAATCAGATCCCGATCCCCGAGGTGCTTCTCATTACGCCCGGGCTCCGGGCGGTTCTGAACCGGTCGCCGAACGATGTCGAGCTGCTGCGTGCGGCGCAGGCGGACGGCATGCGCACATTCGGAGAGGTCGGACTCGAACGCGTACGGCACGGCGACACGACCGTAGAAGAAATCGAGCGCGTGCTCGGCGTCGTCCCTCCACGAGAGGAGACCGCCGACTCTGTCGGACCCGTGCTCGTGGTCGACGACGAAGAGGAGGACCTCCTCGTCATCTGCAGCGTGCTTCGGAGCATGGGCTTCCAGGTGGTCGAGGCCCGGGACGGAAGTTCCGCCAGAGACATGCTGCACGCTGGCGACGAGGCCTTCTCGCTGATGCTCACGGATCTGTACATGCCGGGAGTGGACGGTAAGGAACTGCTCCAAAGCGTTCGCCAATCTCTCTCGACGCAGTCGCTGCCCGTCGTCATCCTCACGGGCTCGGCCAACCCTCGAGACGAGTTGGAGCTCCTGGAGGCGGGCGCAGACGACTTCCTGCTCAAGCCAGTGGTAGCCCAACGGCTCGAGGCACGAGTTCGAGCAGTGCTGCGTCGCAGTGGCGTACGCCTGGCCAACTAGTGGGCTACGACGGGCCCGTCTGTAGAGTCTTGAGTGTCATCGAGAAGGTACGCATCGCGGAAAGCGGGTCGTACGCGACGAGCATCGCCCCGCGGTAGCCGAGCCGGTCCGGACTCCCTCGGGAGAATGCCATCAGCATCCGCGACAATCCTTCCTTCGATTCCGCAGCCGCGTCTGCCTCACCTTCTTCGAAGAGCGCGTTCAGGGGAAGCTCCTGCGGCTTTCCTTCGAGGAGAGCGAGCGTGAGGATCGCGACCAGTGTGTTGTGCGGGAAGTTGAAGTGGAGCGACAAGGGTGCCCACCCGTCTTTGCGCGGGCGGTGCTCCTCGAGTTCAGCCAGCAGGCTCTCCCCGTGAGTCGCCAGCAGCTCACACAACTCCGAGTATTCGGCGGCATAGCTCTTGAGCGCCGGGGGCGGCCTCCCAGTGAATGCCCACGGATCGGCTGCAAGTCCGAGCAGTAGCGATCCCGCGAGGCTGCGTCGCTCCTCCTCGCGCTCGTCTGTGCCAAGGAGCGCAGCCCACGCTCGGGCAAGCGTCAGCACGGAGTTGAGCAGCCACGGGTAGTCTCCCACGTTGTCGTCGCGCATCCGCACCACGTCACGGCCGTACATCAGCCAGAATCCCCAACGCAGGTGGGCACCGAGCACCGCGGCGCTGACCCGAGCGAAGGCCACCTGATGCGCGTCGGAGAGGACCACCATCTTGTCGATCACCCGGTCGTACGCGTGCTCTTCGGGATGGAACTGCGACAGTGCATAGATCATGAGGGTCTCGGCGTCCGCGACGAAGCGATGTCCGCTCCCGTCCGGCCCCTGCAGCGCCTGAACCAACCCTGTGATTCGATCGAGCGTAGCCCCCGGATCTTCCGTGTCCCACGCGCGCATGGCGCCGAGCGCGAGAAGATGCAGGAAGTAGTAGTCCAACAGAATCGACAGGGTCACCCGGACGTCGGGTTCGTCGAGACCCGCATGTCCGAGGAAGTCGATCATGAGGACGGGCACCACGTCGTCCGTAAACTGGTGTGAGGTGTGGTTCCACGCGTGGAGCACACGAAAGCCGTCGTGCCGGGTCCGCTGGTCGAGCCGGCGCACCGTACGTGCAAGCTCCGACGACACGCCCTCGAAGCCATGCGCCGACATTCCCGAGCGCAGCCTCCGAAGGCCGTCATCGAGTCCGCCGTTTCGGGTGAGCCCGTCGAGAATCTCGTTACGACACGGACCCACGAGCGCAGCTTCGAGCATGGTGCACAGCGCTACCACATCCGCTGCGTGCGCAGTCACCTGGCGAAGATCTCCCTCAACTCGGCCGTCGACGCCGAGTGGGTCATGGCGACCATGAGCAGCACGCGCGCCTTCTGAGCACTCAGGTTGTCCGCTTGCACGGCACCCATATCGAGCAGGTCGATATTGTTGGCATAGAGGGGGACGATCCGTCCGGTAGGAACGCGGGACGCCACGACGACCGGAATGCCCGCGTCCCGCACCCGCCGCAGCGCCGCCAGTGTCGGGGTACTCACATGGGCGAGCCCGAGACCGGCAACGACGACACCGTCGAGGTTTCCGTCGTCCAGCAGGAGTTCGATGGCACGGCCATCCGAACCCGCGTACTCGCTCACAATGACGATGTTGCCCAACTCCGGGTTCTCCGGCAGGGCGATCGTCTGCCGCCTCATCGGCGCGCGATAGAAACGCACCGCCTCGATATCCGCGATACCCAGCAGCCCGAAGTCGAGCGTCTGGAATGTCTCGACATCCAGCGTGTTGGTCTTCGTCACCTCGCGAGCTGCGTTGATCTGCCCGTTCATCACAACCATCGTGCCCATGCCGACCGCCTCGGAGGAAACGGCGACCCGTACGGCGTTGAGCAGATTTCGCGGCCCGTCGGTGTCGTACATCGTCGGCGCCCGCTGAGCGCCCACGACCACTACGGGCTTCTCACTCGTTACTGTGAGATCGAGAAAATAGGCCGTTTCTTCGAGGGTGTCGGTACCGTGTGTCACGACCACACCAGCCACATCGGGTCGAGCCAGCAGCTCATTGGCTCGCCGTGAAAGGTCTAGCCAGATCGCGGGAGTCATGTCACGGCTGTTCACGTTGGCGACCTGCTCTACGCTCACCTCCGCGATCTCACTGAGCCCCTCGACCGCCTGCACAATCTCGTCGCCGGTGAGCGCCGCGCGGAGGGCGCCGATCTCTTCGTCGTAGGTGCTCGCTATGGTTCCGCCGGTGGCCAGGACCACCACTCTCGGCAGGTCACCGGTGACAGATCCGGCCGAAGATCCCGCTACCTGGGCCGACCCGTCGCTCGCGGTGCCGAGGGCGAGCGCCAGCACCAGAGCTGCATGAAGCTGGCGTGCCTGTGTTGGAAATCGCATC
>JBDGVS010000140.1:0-6687 GCA_039585535.1 Gemmatimonadota bacterium
GCGTGCTCAAGGAAGCCCACCGCCGCGGCCTCTGGCAGGTTCTGGTGGTCTATGCGGGTGGTGGCTGGGGCGTTCTGGGCGTTCTCGACACACTCATCGGGTATGGGTACGTGCCCGAATGGGTCTTCGGAGGGGGTCTGCTCGCGCTCCTCGTAGGGCTTCCGGTAGTCTCCGCCACTGCGTGGATTCAGGGTGGTCGACGAGTCCGTCCGCGCGCGACGTCGGGCGACCCGGAGGACGAGGCGATTCTCGCCCGAGCCGAGGCCGGGGCCGATACGGTCCACGCGGATACGGGTGGCTTCGATGCGGTCGACTTCTTCACCTGGCCCAGGGCCATCACAGGTGGCGTGCTCGCCTTCGCCCTCCTCGGCATCCTTTCCGCTGGATACATGGTCATGCGGGCGACCGGAGTCGGCACACCGGGCACGCTCATGGCGCAGGGCGTCCTCGAGAGGGGCGCTCGGGTTGTACTTGCCGACTTCGAGAGCTCCGCCGGTGAGGCCGCGCCCGGTGACCTTCTGACCGAGTCGCTCCGTATCGATCTCGGGCAGTCCAATGCGGTCCGGCTCGTCGCCGAAGGAGACGTTCGGACTGCGTTGTCACGGATGCGGCGGGATCCTGCGGATCCCATCACCGAGGCGGTCGCGCTCGAGATCGCCGAACGGGAGGGGGCGTCGGCGGTAATCGCGGGGGAAGTCGGTCGGGTCGGGTCGGGCTTCACGATCAACGCGCGTGTCATCTCGACGACTTCGGCGGAGCCCCTCGCCCAGTTCCGAGTGACGGCGGACGGCGAGGACGAGCTTCTCGACGCGATCGACGAGCTGGCTCGCGCCATGCGCGACAAGATCGGCGAGTCGCTCCGATCGATCGCGGGCACGGAGTCGCTGAGGGCCGTGAGTACGTCATCGATCGAGGCACTCCGAAAGTTCACGGCGGCGAGCTCGGGGCTGGATCGCGGTGTCATAAGCGGGCCGATCGGGCAGCAGCTCTTCCAGGAGGCTGTGGCGCTCGACTCCACCTTCGCCAGTGCGCATCGAGCCCTCGCGATCGCGATCTTCAACTACGGAGGCGATCGCGAGCTGATGAACGCTTCGAGTGAGGCCGCGTATCGCCACCGGGGTCGACTCCCCGAGCGCGAGCGCCTGGCGACCGAGGCGTTCTATCATCGGTTCTCAGGCGATTGGACGGAGGCGGCTCGCGCCTACCGTGCGATGCTGGTTCTGAACCCGACCAGCGTGGGGGCCACCGCCAATCTCACCGACATCCTGATCTACCAGGGTGCGTATGAGGAAGCCATCGAGGTGTCGGAGGCAGTGCCGGCATGGGACCGGAGTGCGTGGTCCTTCAACTACATGGTTGCGTTGGGGGCGGTGGGTCAGTTCGCGGCTGCCGAAGCGGTAAGTGACACCTTTGAGGTTCTGGTTCCCGACGACCCGTACCACGCGTGGCGGGATATCATGTTGCGCGCGGCCACCGGTCAGCCCGCGCTGGCCCTTGCAGCGGCAGCGGAGGCACCGCCGCTCAGTGATCCCGTCGCCTACGCTTATCAGCAGTACGCCACGGCCGTCGCAAACCTCGGGGCCGGGCGGCTTCGCGCGGCGCAGGAGCTTCTCGACGGTTCGCGCCGGGACGTGAAGACCTTCACCGGGGCAGCGAACGCCTTCTCGGGCGGGCTCATGCGGCCATGGGCAGCGCTATTCGTCCAGAACGATCTGGCTGCCGGCCGCGACGCCATGGAGGAACACAAGCGCGCCGTCGGCTGGGACGAGCTCTCCCACTTCAATCGGGCCTATCCGAGTGTGGCGATCTTTTCAGCGCTCGCAGGTATGCCCGACGAGGCGGAGGAGCTTCTCGACGTGTTCGACGCGCAGGTCCAGGCTGCGGCCGATCCTGCGACGTTGGGGCGCGCACGCCTGGCCCGGGCTGCGGTGGCGGTTCAACGTGGAGAGGGCGGCGCTCTCCAGCGGTTCGACGACGCCCTTCCGGGGATCGAGTGCGTCCGCTGCGCCGACCTTCTTTCCGCTCTCGTTCACGAGCGCGCGGGCGATGACCCAGAGGCGATCGAGCGATATGAAGCGTACGTCGATCGGCCCTTCTTCGACGGAGGCAACGTACTGTTGCACCTTCCCGTCGCGAGCGTGCACGAGCGACTTGGCCGGCTAAATGAGCAGGCTGGGAACACCGATGCCGCTGTAGAGCACTATCTTCGATTCGCAGAATTGTGGGCGGATGCCGATCCGGACTTGCAGTCCCGAGTCCAGTCCGCTCGGGCTCGGGCGGAAGCGTTGAGCCGCGTGCCGTAGAGGAACCCCCTCCCAAACAATGAAGGGCAGTCGATGGAGCACCTGACCCGCACCGACGGGGCTCGCAGTCAGAAGATCGGGCTTTGGCTCGGTGCTGCGTTCTTCGTCCTGCTCATGCTCTTCCCGGTCGACCCGACCAACATGCCGGCGAGCCGACTCGCCGCGGTTGCGCTCCTGATGGCCACGTGGTGGGTGTCTGACGCCATCCCGCTGTTTGCCACTGCGCTCCTGCCACTCTTCCTGTATCCGCTATTCGGGATCGTGGGTGCCAGGGAGGTAGCGCCGATCTACTTCAACAGTACGATCGTGCTCTACATCGGCGGGTTCATGATTGCGCTGACGATGCAGAAGTGGAATCTGCATCGGCGCATTGCGCTCAACATCATCCATGCGGTCGGTGGTGGTCCGGCACGGATCGTTCTGGGCTTCATGATCGCCGCGGCGTTCCTCTCGATGTGGATATCCAACACCGCGACGGCCGTGATGATGGTGCCCATCGGACTCGCGATCGTACTCAAGATCGAAGACTCCTTTGGAGAAGAGCTGAGCCACGCGTTCACGATCTCGCTCATGCTGGGCATCGCATACGGCGCTTCGGTCGGAGGCCTGAGCACACTGGTCGGCACGCCGCCGAATCTGTCGTTCGTGCGGATCTTCGAGATTCTCTTCCCGGAAGCTCCACGGATCGCGTTCGGACAGTGGCTCCTCATGGCCCTTCCCATCGGCGTCATCATGATCGGGGTCGTCTGGTTCATGCTCACGAAGGTGTTCTACCGGACACCCGACGCCGTCACAGTGGACCATGAAGTCATCGACCAGGAGCTGGCAGAGCTGGGGCCGATCTCCTACGAAGAGCGTGGTGTCCTCACGGTTTTCGTGACCACGGCGTTGCTCTGGGTGTTTCGGGCCGACCTCAACGTGGGACTCTTCTCCGTACCGGGGTGGTCGCGTCTTCTGCCCTTTCCCGAGATGATCGACGACGGGGCGATCGCCATCGCCATGGCATCGATTCTCTTCTTCATCCCGACTCGCGATCGCTCCGGGGGCGACCATCGACTCATGGGTCCGGACGTCATCCCGCGACTCCCCTGGGACATCGTTCTCTTATTCGGTGGCGGCTTCGCACTTGCGGCGGGTCTGCAGCGGACCGGGCTCGCCCAGCTGATCGGAGACCAGTTTCAGCTGGTCGGATCACTCCCGACCTTCGCGATGATCCTTCTCGTCTGTCTCGGGATCACCTTCCTCACCGAACTCACGAGCAACCTCGCGACCACGGAGATGATCCTGCCGATCCTCGCCGCTGTGGCGGTGGCGACGGACACCCACCCGCTCATCCTCATGATTCCGGCTACGCTGTCGGCGTCGTGCGCCTTCATGATGCCTGTAGCCACGCCGCCCAACGCGATCGTCTTCGGAAGCGGAAGGCTGACCGTGGGTGAGATGGCTCGTGTGGGCGTCGTACTCAACCTCATAGGTGCCCTGGTGATCTCGATTGTGGTCTACTTCGTGGGCACCGTGGTATTCGATATCGATCCGTCGGTGGTGCCCGATTGGGCCCAGTCGATGTCTAGCGGCATCGAGGGATAGGCCAGCTCATGAATACCGCCATCATCGCCGGGAGCAGGACTGCCTTTTCACGATCGGGCTCTGTCTTCGCCGATCTCAGCGCCATTGAACTGGGGAAAGCTTCGGTCCGGGATGCTTTGGCCAGGAGCGGCCTGCGCGGAGCTCGGGTCGACCACCTCGTGTACGGGACGGTGGTGCACGATACACAGGCGCCGAACATCGCCCGGGAGGTGGGCCTTGGCGTCCTCCCCAAGACGGTGCCCGCCGTGTCCGTCTCGCGGGCGTGCGCTTCGGCGAATCAGGCGATCACGGACGGCGTGCTGATGATCGAGGCGGGTCAGGCCGACGTGGTGATCGCGGGTGGTGCCGAGTCGCTTTCGCGCATCCCGATCACGGTGAGCGAGAAGCTCTCCAAGACGCTCATTGCCGCCTCTAAGGGGAAGACGTTCGGCCAGCGGGTGAGTCCATTCCGTTCGGTACGCCCGAAGGACCTCATACCCGTACAGCCCGCGATCGCCGAGCGGACGACGGGTGAGTCGATGGGAGAGTCCGCCGAGAGGATGGCGAAGGAGAACGGGATCTCGCGGGCGGACCAGGATGCCTGGGCCCTCCGTTCTCACGAGCTCGCAGCCGCAGGAACCGAGGACGGACGACTCACGTCGGAGATCGCGCCGGTATATGTACCGCCGCGCTTCGAAGACGTAATCACATCCGACAACGGGATCCGCCATCAGACCTCTCTTGAGAAGCTCGCGAAGCTTCGGCCAGCGTTCGACCGAAAGCATGGGTCGGTCACTGCGGGAAATGCGTCACCTCTGACTGACGGCGCTTCTGCTGTCGTTCTCATGGATGGCGACAAAGCTGCGGCCGAGGGGTTCGAGCCCATGGGTTTCGTCCGGAGTTGGGCCTGGACGGCGCTGGACCCCGCGGGCCAACTACTTCAGGGTCCTGCGTACGCCGCGCCTCTCGCACTCGATCGGGCCGGACTGTCGATGTCGGACATCGGCCTCATGGAGATGCACGAGGCGTTCGCATCTCAAATCCTCTCGAATCTCCAAGCCCTTTCTTCGAAGCGTTTTGCGGAGGACGAGCTAGGCCGGTCCGAGGCGGTGGGTCACCCGGAGCTGGACCGCATCAACGTAATGGGCGGCTCGCTGTCTATCGGACACCCGTTCGCAGCGACGGGCGGCCGACTGACCGTCACCATCCTCAACGAGATGGCGCGACGCGACGTTGAGTTCGGGCTGATCACCGTCTGTGCCGCAGGTGGAATGGGCTTCGCGATGGTGGTGGAGCGACGCTGATCCGGTGATCCGGGTCGGACGAACCGACCCAGATCGTGTGGTTAACTGGGACCGCCGATCTCACCAGCCCAGCGTACGGCGTTCTGCCACAGGGTGTTCACGTCACCCGTCACGGTTTGCGTCGCTGCAGGGAAGAGGCTGACTCCCACAATACGCTGACCTGCGGGTCCCGTTCGGAAGCCCACCAGCGGTGCTCCGTCGCTCCATTCAGCGATCACCGTTGTCCCGGTCTTCGCAGCGACTCCGCTCGAGTAGGACGTCGAGGTCAGGGCCGTCACCCCGTTCATGATCGGATGTGAGGGGTCGAGAACCGATTCGAGGGTCACGGCCTGGTAGGTCGCGCCGCCCGTCGATGTGAACGGATCGAAGTCCTCGAGCGTGCCCCAACCGACAGAGCCGACTCCGCTGTCGCTGCGGCCCTGGAAGTAGAACGAAGCCACGACAACGTTGCCGCCCATGTTCACATAGTCAGACAGCTGTGTGCCTAGCGCGGCGGACTCATCGAAGATGCCGTTCATGAAGAGCAGCACGACGTCGAAGTTGGAAAGAAAGTCGAGGCTCGGCAGCTGGTTGATGTAGAAGAACGTCGTATCGACGCTGAGCCCCGGATCGAGCGCGAGCAGGTCGCGCACGCCGACGGTCTCGTCGAAGTCCCCTCCCGACATCACGAGCACGCGGGTCTCGCACAAGTCGGCCTGGGTCCTGAAGTCGGTGACGATCGCGTCGTCCGTCGTTCCGATCACGACTTCACGGAAGACCGGACAGATTTCGGACCCGGCCGGCGACGCCGGTGCCACGAAGTACGTCCCCGGGGCCAGATTCACGAACAAATACGTGCCGTCGTCTCCAGTTAGAGATGTTGCGTCCGACGGACCCTCGAGCTGGACTGTCACGCCGGCGATGGGATCGCCGGAGTCGGTTCGGATCGTTCCCCTCACGCCCGGGCCCGTGTAGCGGATCTCGGCGTTCACACGGATCGTACCCAGCTGGTCCTCGAGCGTCGTGAAGACGGTAGAGCGATAGAGCTCCAAGTCGCCGTCATACGCGATCAGTGTGATCGCCGCAGTCCGTCCAAGGGCCTCCTCTGGAACGTTGATCTCGAGGGTGTGCGCGACCGAGTTGGGCGTAATCGGGAGCTCACCCTCGGCGATCGCCTCGAGGGTCGCCGAATCGACGACCTCATAGGTGTAGCGATCGACTCGATCGAAGGCCGCCCCAAGCGCCTCCGTTTCGGCGAGCGAAGCGAACTGAGGACCGATGATCGAGAACTCGACGGGGACGCCGTCGAGTGAGGCTGGCCCGATTGTATTGTCGGAGCATGCAGCGAATGAGCCCGCGAGCATGAGCGTCGCGACTACGCGATGAAGCAACCTCACAGCCCGCCTCCCTTCACTTGGAGACCTATGGATCCGTAATAGCCGTCCCATGCCCCCGCTTCCCGACTACCGTTGAACTTTCCGCCGCTTGCTTCGAGGTGGACCGGGCCGAGTCGGAGCCCCAGGCCGGCCGTATAC
>JBDGVS010000141.1:0-6677 GCA_039585535.1 Gemmatimonadota bacterium
AGGACAGATCACCCGTCATCAGCGCGATCTCTTCAGTCCGCAGGCATTCAAACGACTGGCGGCGCTAGGTCACATCAGCCGTGAGCCGGCGTCCATCGACATCATCCGGCTCCTCCGCGACTTCATCGCATGGGAGCCTCGGAAGATGCTGCGGGAGCGGGCGCAGGCCATTGTTGACCGCATGTTGGACGACGCTGAGCGTCTTCGTATCGAGGCTCGGGCCGAACCGGCCTGAAACAACTCCCTTGCCCCTACAGTCGGGCGAGCCGAAGTTACTGACTGCACCCGTTTTAGGGCCACCAGGCGCCCCCGGCCGGCCTGAGCGCCGAACATACTGGCATCGATCGGAGACTACGTGCCCGCACGAATCACACACCTGAGGAGGTAGCGTCGACCCATGTCGATGATCAACTACGCCTCGCGTGAGATCAACTGTAAGATCGTCTACTACGGGACCGGTCTGGGAGGCAAGACCACCAACCTCGAGTACATCTACTCGAAGGTGAATCCCGAGAGTAAGGGAAAGATGATTTCCCTCGCGACCGAGACAGAGCGTACGCTCTTCTTTGACTTTCTGCCGATCGACCTCGGGGAGGTGCGTGGCTTCAAGACGCGCTTCCATCTCTACACTGTGCCCGGCCAGGTGTACTACAACGCCAGCCGTCGACTCATCCTGAAGGGCGTGGATGGTCTAGTCTTCGTCGCAGATTCGCAGGCCTCGCGTGCCGAAGCGAACATCGAGTCGATGCACAATCTGTATGAGAATCTCGAGACCTACGGCTACGATCTCGAGACGATCCCGTTCGCTATCCAGTACAACAAGCGGGATATGCCGAATATCCTTGCGCCTGAGGCCCTCCGTTCACAGATCAACCCAATGGGTGTGCCGGACTTTGAGGCAGTAGCGATCGACGGAGCGGGTGTCTTCGAGACACTGTCCTCCGTGAGCAAGGCGGTCGTCGAGACGCTCTCCTGAGCGCCTCTTCCGTGTGCCGTACAGGCGTTCGGGTGAAGTCATGAGCACAAGTCGGATGAATCTGCCGAACGTCATCACGGTGGTTCGTATCGCCATGTGCCCGGTGATCTTCTGGCTTGCCGTCTCGCCGGAGGTCGGCCTCCGTTTCGGCGCCTTCCTTCTCTTCGTCCTCGCCGGACTTTCGGATATCTGGGACGGCTGGCTGGCGCGCAAATACGATCTGATCACCGATCTGGGAAAGCTGCTCGATCCCATCGCCGACAAGCTGTTACTCGTCGTGACGCTTGTGCCGTTCTATCTGATCTCGCACCGCGGCGGCCCACTCGATGGCGTGCCGTGGATAGGCGAGCTCCCCGGCTGGGTCCTCGGCGTGATCTTCGGGCGTGAGCTGTTCATCACCATCTTCCGCAGCTACGCGGTGGGTAAAGGCGTGGTGATCGCGGCGGGGAGTTCGGGTAAGCGTAAAGCCATGTTCCAGATGTTCTTCATCGGCGCACTGCTCCTGTGGTATCCGCTCGTCGAAGTCGCCACGGAGCGTGGGTGGTCGAACGGGCTCTGGACGTTCTTCTCCAACGGGTTGCAGGCCTGGGTGGCGGTCTTCCTCGTCCTCGCTGTCATCCTGACGGTCTATTCGATGATCGACTACCTCTGGTCATACCGGCGCGTGGTCGGGGTTCAGGACTGAGGTAGACGTCTCGATGACCCGGGCGGCTGTGATCACCGTCGGGAACGAACTCCTTTTCGGGGAGACCGTCGACACGAATGCCGCGTGGCTCGGGCGCACCCTGAGCGCGAGCGGCATCGACGTGGTCCGTCGATATACGGTCGGCGACGTCGAGGTCGACATCCAGGAGGCGTTGCGCGGGGCCATGGTGGGCACGGAGCTGGTACTGATTACCGGGGGCCTCGGGCCGACGCCCGACGACCTCACGAAGCTCGCGGTGGCCGGCTTGTGCGGGAGAGATCTCGTCGCAGATGAAGGCGCACGTGCGGACGTGGCCGAGCGCTTTCGCGCCGCGGGCCACGACGAGATCCCCGCACTCAGCGTCAGCCAGTACCAGGTGCCGAGGGGGGCTCGTGTCCTTCGGAATCCCGCAGGTACGGCGCCGGGGCTCCTTCTGGAAGTAGGGGATGTCACGGTCGTCATGTTTCCTGGAGTTCCGGGTGAACTCAGAGCGATCGTGGCAGGCGATTTCGCTCCCGTCCTGGCCCGCTTCGCCGGTGAGGGACTCCATCACCGGTTGGTCCACACGACGGGTATCTTCGAGAGCCGATTGGCGGAAACGCTCGAGCCGGCCATCGCGGCGTTGAGGGGGCCGGAGGGTGCTGCGGTGCGACTCGCGTACCTGCCCGATCAACTGGGTGTCGACCTTCGGCTCACGATCGTGGGTGGGTCGCCCGAGGCCGCCGGACTTCACTTCGATGCCTGGCTGTCCGGGGTGGCCCACGTGCTGGACCCATGGCGCTTCGAATCGGCGAGTGGGGACCTGGCTGAGGCGCTTGTGGATGAACTCCGTCGGGTCGGTCGTACGCTGGCGGTCGCCGAGAGCTGTACTGGGGGAATGATCGGTGCCCGCGTCACGGACGTCCCGGGCTCGTCCCACGTCTTCGTGGGTGGGACCATCGCCTATTCGAACGAGGTGAAGGTTAAGCAACTGGGCGTCTCCGCATCGGACCTGCAACGGAACGGAGCCGTCTCGGCGACTGTCGCTGGTCAGCTTGCCGCCGGGGTAGCCCAACGATTCGGTGCCGACGTGGGGGTCGGGGTCACCGGGGTCGCCGGGCCTGGCGGCGGCAGTGATGAGAAGCCCGTGGGCACCGTCTGGATCGGGGTCTCCGTGGACGGAAAGGTCGAGACCTTCGTCTCTCGATACCCCGGTGATCGTGCTGCCGTGCGCGCGCGAGCGGCCCAGGCTGCGCTCGCCCGAGTGTATCGGCTCGTGCGCAACCTCGACGGGGACTGAACCCGGGCCCCGCTCCGTTGTATCTTTGTTGGCCTTGGCCGCGTTGAGTGCGGCCGTTTCACTGGACGGCAACAGCAACTGATGACCGAATCCGCAGCCGAGAATGAAGCTTCCCAAAGGGGCGCAGGAGCCGAGGACCAGACCTCGGACGGCTATGCCGACCCCACGGTAAGGTCCACGGATGACGAGGCGCTCGCGGAAGGTGAGCCGACGGGTGCGGCATCTGCGTCGGCGACCGCTGACGGCGGCGTTGATCAGACCGAGGTGATCGAGCTTCGCGAAGAGTTTGAGAAGCTCAACGACCGGCATTTACGCCTGGTTGCCGAGTTCAACAACTTCAAGCGTCGCAGCGAACAGGAGCGGCAGGCCGTTTGGGGGCGGGCGCAGGCCGACCTGGTCGGAAAGCTGGTGGATGTTCTCGACGACCTTCAGCGGGTCGCGGAGTTGGATATGTCCAACGCCACCGTCGAAGCGATCATGGAAGGCATCGACCTGGTGGAGCGGAAGTTCGTGCGCTCCCTGAGCGACGCGGGAGTCGAGACCATCGTGCCAGACGGGGTCGCCTTCGACCCGGAACTCATGGAGGCGATGATGCGCGTTCCGGCGGAGTCCGACGAGCAGATGGACCAGGTCGCGCAGGTATTCCAGAAGGGATACGCGCTCAAGGGTCAACTCATCCGGCCGGCCCGGGTGAGCGTCTTCACTCAGAGCTGACATGGCCGCAGCAGGGAAGGACTTCTACAAGATCCTCGGTGTCAAAGAGAAGGCGACACCGGATGAGATCAAGAAGGCCTACCGAAAGCTGGCCAAGAAGAACCACCCCGACGCGAATCAAGGCGATCCCAAGGCGGCAGAGCGGTTCAAGGAGATTGGCTCGGCGTACTCGGTTCTCAGCGACGCCGAGAAGCGAAAGCAGTACGACCAGATGCGGCGATTCGGATCTCTCGGCTTCGGCGGGCGGACCGGCCGTCCTCCGCCGAGGGGTAGTGCACCGCCGGGGCAGGATTTCTCGTTCGACGACCTGCAGGGCGGCTTCGGGAACATCTCCGATCTGTTCAGCTCGCTGTTCGATATGGGTAAGAAGGGCCCGGACGGCACGCCGGGCGCAGGGCCCAAGCGGACCACCGCGCGCCAGAAGGGCGAGAATGTGGAATACGTCGTGGAGATCTCTTTTCTCACGGCAGCCCGAGGTGGCAAGATTTCCGTCAACGTCGCGATCACGGAAGACTGCGCGACGTGCGGCGGAGACGGTGCGAAGCCGGGGACCGAGGTCAAGCGATGTGAGGAGTGCCAGGGGACGGGCACCGTCGCGTTCGGGCAGGGTGGCTTTGCCGTGCAGCGTCCGTGCCCGGCGTGCTTCGGGCGTGGCCGACTCCCCGAGACGCCTTGCCCTTCCTGCTCAGGACGTGGCGCGGTCCGTCAGCAGCGGAAGCTCTCGATCAACGTGCGTCCCGGTGTCGACACCGGCTCTAAGGTCCGGCTTTCCGGGCAGGGAGAGCGGGGACGCCGGGGCGGCCCTGCGGGCGACCTGATCCTCACCTACAAGGTGAAGCCGCACTCGTTCTTCAAGCGTGACGGTCTCGATGTCCACGTGAAGGTGCCGATCAACATCGTTCAGGCCACGCTCGGCTCGAAGATCCGCGTCAAGACGATTACCGGGAAGAAGGTGGTCCTGAGTGTGCCCAAGGGGACGCAATCAGGCACCAAGTTCCGGATGCGCGGGCAGGGTATCCAGAAGGCCGAGCGAATCGGCGATCAGTATGTCGAGGTCGTGGTCTCGGTGCCGGAGACGCTCACCGAAGAGGAGCGTCGGGCCATGGAAGAGTTCGCGGAGGCCACCGGCCTCAAGCACTGACGCCAGTGGTGGGCGAAGAGCGTTGCGCACTGACGATGCGCCCTCCGCCGAGTACCTGCGTTCCCTCGAACACCACGGCCGACTGACCGGGTGTGACCGCTGCGTGAGGCACGTCCAGACGCAGATCCAGAGTGCCGGTCGCGTCGTCCCACTCGACCGTCGCTTCGACCGCGGGGGCTCGGTAGCGGAGCTGCGTGAGAACCCGTGCGCCGGGAAGCGGCGGGGTTGCCAGCCAGTTGAGCTCTGAGACGGTAACGATGTCGCGATCCATCTCGTCCCTCGTGCCGACGACTACCTCACGGGAGTCGGGGCGGATCTCCAGGACGAACATCGGCTCCGAAAATCCTCCTCCGAGCCCCTTCCGCTGCCCGACTGTGAATCCGGCGAATCCCGCGTGGTCCCCGACGTGGGTACCGTCCGCGCGTACGATACTCCCGGGCTCCAGAGCGGGATGCACCGTGTCCAATCGCTTGCGGAGCAAGTCACGGTAGTCTCCCGTCGGAACGAAGCAGATCTCCTGCGATTCGGGCTTGTCGGCCGTGACCAGAGACAGCTCATGGGCTCGCCTGCGAACCTCTGTCTTGGTCAATTCTCCCACCGGGAAGAGGAGCTGTGGCAGCATCTCGGGTGGAAGGGCCCAGAGGAAGTACGATTGATCTTTCGAGTCGTCGAGGCCGCGGGCCAGCCGCGGACCATCGCCGGCTGACTCCATCCGGACGTAGTGCCCGGTGGCGATCCTGTCGCATCCCAGGACCCGCCCTCGCGCGAGGAGGTCCCGGAACTTGGTGTTCGAGTTGCAGCGGACGCACGGGTTCGGAGTTCGACCGCGTGCGTATTCGGCTACAAAGTCATCGATCACGTCTCGGGTGAAATCCTCTTCCACGTCGAAGACGTAGTGCGGAATGTCCAACGCGTCCGCGACCCGCTTCGCATCGACGATTCCATCGAGGCCGCAGCACGTCTTTCCGTGGGCTGGCGTGTCAGAGTAACAGAAGGTCTTCATGGTCACCCCGACTACCTCGTGACCGGCTTCGACGAGGAGTGCGGCAGCAACCGACGAGTCGACCCCGCCCGACATGGCGACGAGCACCCGGCTCATGATACGGGTGCCTCAGGTGAGATGGAGGTGAATCGACGCGCGACGTCTGCGGTGACGCTGGCCGCCCGCTCGATGTCCTTTTCAGACGTGCCATGCCCGAAAGAGAAGCGGACCGTCGCATAGGGGTCGTCGGATCCGTAGAGGGCGGCGATCACGTGGCTACCCGCACCGGCGCCGCTGTGACAGGCCGAGCCGCCCGAAACGGCGAGCCCCTCGAGATCGAGTGCCATGAGGAGTCCGGCGCCGTCGTCGATCGGGAGGCCGATGCTGGACACGTGGGCAGAACGCGGGCCGTCGCCACAGTGGACGCGCACCTCGGGCAGGGCCGCAGTGATCCTATGCTCGAAGTCTGTTCGTAGCGCGCCCAGCCGACGGTCTGTCTCGACCTGGCTGGCCATCGCCAGCCGCAAGGCGGTCGCGAACCCTACCGCGCCCGCGACGTCCTCCGTGCCCGGGCGGAGTCGTCGTTCCTGGCCGCCGCCGTGGAGCAGAGGGTGGAGCCGGGTGCCCTCTCGGACGAACAGGATGCCTGTGCCCTTCGGGCCGTTGATCTTGTGCCCGGTGGCGGTGAGCAGGTCTACCGGCACCTCGGCCACCGACACGGGGACCTTGCCGACCGCCTGGGCGGCATCCGTGTGAACGGTGGCTCCGTATGTGTGACCAAGGGCGGTCACCGCTTCGACGGGTAGACGCAGACCCGTTTCGTTGTTCACCCACATGACCGAGATCAGTCCGCGCGCGGACTCCAGGTATGTGGACAGGCGGTCGAGGTCCAGCGATCCG
>JBDGVS010000142.1:0-6674 GCA_039585535.1 Gemmatimonadota bacterium
GACGCATCTTTCCGGCCATCGACCTGAACCGGTCGAGCACGCGCAAAGAGGAGCTCCTGCTCACCGACGTGGAGCTCAACCGTGTGTTCCTGCTTCGAAACTTCCTCTCCGACATGCCGCCGGAAGAGGCGATCGAGTTTCTCCTCGGCCGCATGAAGATGACTGCGACCAACGCCGAATTCCTGGACGCGATGACGCGGGGCGAATAACCCCCGCTGCCTAGTCGTCGATGATGTTCGCGTAGCGCGGATTCACCACGAAGTCGTCCCCGTCGAAGACCTTCCGGTCCCACGGGAAGATCACATTCGCATCGAGCGCGAGTGCGGTGTAATCCGGCTGGTATCCCGTGGATCGCGCGAAGCTCGTCGCCGTCCGTACCTCCGCAGGATGAACGTCCCGCACCGCGGCCAGGGCGAGGCGCAGCGTATCGCCCGATGTCGTGATCTCATCGACGATGAGAACGCGCTGTCCTCGAACCTGAGGAGGGGCCGCCGACAGCACCGCCGGGCGCTCACGCACCTCGTCGCCCTCTCGCCGGGAGATCTTCATCGAATAGAAGTCGAGGCGGAGCATCGACGCGATGACGGCTCCGGGAATCACGCCGGCGCGGGCAATTCCAAGGATGATGTCGGGGTCGTAGTCGCGAGCCACCTTCAGGGCGAGCGCACGACAGAGCTCGCCGAACATGGCCCAGTCGACTTCGATGTGGTCGTGTGGTGAATTCATAACGGAAGATACCGGGGATCCGGGAGACCGGACACCGCGTTGACGGTGCCGGCGTGCCGGGCGAGTGTTGCCGGATGTCCGACGAAATTACACGCCAGGCCGATCGCGCCCTCGAGGCGGCCCTCGAAGTGTCTGGCGCCCGCGATCCCCGTGAGTTCTATCGGGAACGACTTCGTGACCTGAAGCAGGCGGACCCCGACGGGTACGAGGACGCCGTCGCGCATTACCGTGACACCCTCATTCCGAGCGTGGCCGACGGAAGCGCGGCGCCCCTCGACGCGTGGACCGAATACGGCCGCCGCCTCGCGGAGGCGCTCAGTCCAGGACGGACCGTTTCGATCGATGAGACAGGCAAGGCCCACCCCTACGAGGGGCCGGATCTGTCGCGGCTCGTTCTCCACGTCCCGGACCACACCGGCACGCGAGCACTTCTGGTAGGCCTGCCGCCAGCGCTTTCACCCGCCCAGCGGGCGACCTTCGATGTTCTGGTATCGGGAAAGCATCGGATCCGGGACTGAAGCTCAGTCCTCGACCATGTAGGCAACGCCCCAGGCTCCGATGCCCAGGTGCGTGGCGATCACCGGCGTCGCCGGCGCTCCGATCACCTCGACATGCTCCCCGTATTCGGCCCGCAACGCCGTAGTCATCTCGTCGATGATCTCCGGCATGCCTACATGGACGACCCCGAAGCGGACCTTGTCGGTGCCCGGGGGCACATGAGCCCGAAGCACCTTGAGCACCTCTCCTCGAGCCCGCTGCACGCCAAACGCCTTACCGTAGGCCTCCACGCCTCCCTCGGCGTTCATGCCCATCACCGGCTTGATACCGAGAACGTTCCCGACCATCGCCCGTTTTCGATCCACTCTGCCCGACGCGATGAGACGCTCGAACGTGGCCACCGTGAAGAAGATCCCGGAGCGGGTTCGGATCCGCCTCACCTCGTCGGCGATCTGCCCTGCGGTCCACCCCGCCTCGGCCAGCTCTGTGGCCTTGAGCACGAGAAGCCCGATCAGCAGTGAGTTACCGAGCGAATCGACCAATTCGAGAGGGGTACCATCGAACCTCGTGGCCGCAGCCTCGGCCGCATGGAACGTCCCCGAAAGAGTCGAGCCGAGGAAGATGCCCACGATCGACTCCGACTCTTCGGAAGCGAGCTGGAAGCCTTCGAGAATCGCAGCCGGAGTCGGCTGACTCGTCGTCGGAAGCGTCTCTGCGTTGGCGATCTTTTGATGGAACTCCTCTGCCGTGATGTCGATCCCGTCCCGATACGACTTCTCACCGTCGACCAGGGAAAGCGGCACGACATTTATCCCGTGAGCTCGCACGATCTCTTCGGGAAGGTCAGAGGCCGAGTCGGTTACGATGCCGACTGGGCGCCGGGCCAGCATGACGTGTCCACCAGACCTGCCGAAGGCGTCGTGCTGGACCTTCATGTCCTCGGCCTTGTGGGTGACGAGGTTGCCCACTCCCCGAAGCCAGGTGAAAACCTCTTCCGGCTCATCGGTGTGAACGTGGATCTTGAGGACGTCGCCGGAGCGGATGACGATGAGTGAGTCACCCTGCTCTCGCAGGACCTCCCGCACAGCCGCCTGCGTCGGGAGATCGTCTCCGCGGACGAGCGCCTCCGTGCAGTAGCGGTACTGCTCCTCGCTCTCGGGAAAGTCGACGAGGGCCACGGCCATCGGCTCCTCCGAGGCCCCGTTGGTTCCGACTTCCGTATCGCTCGCGACGGACACCCCTTCCACGAAGAGGAGGACCCCCTCCAGCATGCTCACGAAGCCCTTCGCGCCTGCATCGACGACGCCCGCCTTCTTGAGCACCGCAAGTTGCTCCGGCGTGCGCGCCAACGAGTCACGCGCCTGCTCTACGACGTGACTCACCAGGGGGACGAAGTCCGACACCTCCGACCCTTCCGCCGCGCCAGCCGTATCCCTCATCACGGTCAGAATCGTGCCCTCGATCGGATCCTCGAGCGACGCATACAGCTTGTCGACCCCAGAACGCAGCGCCACGCCGAACTCGGCGGGAGAGATACGGTCGCGATCCGTCACGCTCTCGGAGAAGCCGAGGAGAAAGTGGGAGAGCATCATCCCACAATTGCCTCTCGCCCCCAGCACCGCGGCCTGAGCCGCCTGGTCCGCTACCGCTGACACGGATCGATCCGTGTTGGATCGAAGATGGTCCGAAACAGCCCGGACCGTCATCGCCAGGTTGGTCCCGGTGTCCCCATCGGGCACCGGAAACACGTTGATGCGATTGAGTTCAGCCCGCTGGCGCTGTGCATAGTCGCACGCAGCGATTAGCGAGCGCCGCAGGCGGGGGCCGTCGAGATACCCTATCTGCACGAGTCCGAAACGTTCTCCATCGAAAGCCGAGCCCGAGTCGGCCCGTGCCGGGAATCTACGAAAGGGGTGCTAGGGCGGCACCTACGACCCGGTGGAAGTCAGTTCACGCGACCAGAAGGCGCCTCGCCGGCCTGTCGCCAGGGGGTCGGCAACATATGTTGTGCCTATCCGTTCCACTCAGGTCGTTTTGCGACGCCTGCCCTGCCTCGAGCACACGTGTCTGCCAACGCTCCCTTTGGAAACTGGATGGCCGCGGTAGCCGAGGCGGCCGAAATGCTGTCGATCTCCGACCTCGACCGTGCGACCGGCAATGATCTGACGCGTGCGTGGGCTCTGGTACGGAAGTCCGCCGACGTGACGCTCGAGGAGCTGGCCAGGAGCATCGCGCACGACATGCACCTCGAGGTAGCCGACGTGGACGACGCGGATCCTCGCGCGGCCACCCTGCTGCCCGGCTCCGTGGCCTATCGGACCAATCTGCTTCCGATGTCCTGTACCGACCGCGACATCACGGTTGCGACCGCCAATCCGCTGGGGCAGGAGGCTCGACGCGAGGTTGCCGAGCTCAGCGGCCGCACGGTGAACTTTGTCGTCGCCCCGCCCGACGACATCGCGGCCGGAATCGCCACCATCTACGGGTCGCCTGCGGACGCAGACGAAAGCGAGGACGCCCCGCACAAACCGAGAGCTCCGGGCGGCCCCCACATCCTCGTGGTCGACGACGAGGCGGGACAGCGGGCACTCGCTCGGTCCCTCCTCGAGGAAGCGGGCTTCCGCGTGGACCTCGCGAAGGACGGGCCCACGGCCGTGAAGATGCTGGAGGGTGACGCCACATACGCCCTGGTGACGTTGGACTACTGGATGGACCGCATGAACGGGCTCCGCGTCCTCCAGCACATTCGGTCGCACCCCACGGCGTCCGACATGCCGATTATCATGGTGACGGGAGCTGACGACCGTCAGATCGAGATGAGTCTCTTCGAGGCCGGCGCGGACGACTACATCGCCAAGCCGATCGACGGGCCTCTCTTCGTCCTGCGGGTCCGGGCGGTCTTGCGTCGTCGACGGCTGGCCCGAGCATAGTGAGAGCGAGCGCGTAATCCAGGTGGGTGGAGAGGGGGTGCGGTGGCAGAGGATGGAATGAGCGTGCAGGAGGGCCGGAGTCGAAAGCGCGGACGCCTGTGGCTGGCAGGCTTCGCGATCCTGGTGCTCGCCCCCCTTTCCGGAGTGCAGGCCCAGAGGACCCCTGGACCCGAGGGTAGCGAACTGGCAGTGGTGGCCCATCCCATCGAGTCGGCGCCGGTCATCGACGGGATCCTCGACGAGGCCTTCTGGGCGACGATCGAACCCATAACGGACTTTCTCCAACGTGAGCCCGTCGACGGAGCCCCGCCGACCGAGCGAACCGAGGTGCGGATCGCCTACACCGAGAGCGCCCTCTACTTCGGGATGTCCATGTTCGATTCCGAGCCCGACCTCATCCTCGGGAACATCCTCCAGCGCGGAGGTTGGATCGACAAAGACGACAACATCCGGATCGCCATCGACACCTATCGAGACCGACGAAACGCCTACCTGTTCGAGGTCGGGGCGCTGGGGGCGCAAGACGACGCGCTCATATCCGACGAGGATGCCCAGGATTGGAACTGGGACGGAGTCTACACGACCGAGGCCCTGGTCACGGAGGATGGCTGGTTTCTCGAAGTCGAAATCCCCTTCACGACCATCCGCTTCGATGACACCGCAGAGCCGGAGATGGGCATCGCATTCTTCCGCTCGATCCGGAGGAAGAACGAACAGGTGTTCTGGCCGCACATTGGACAGGAGTATCAAAACGGGATCCGGCAAGTTTCCCGATACGCAACGCTCACAGGCCTGCGTGATCTGCAGAAGGCGCGGCACGTCGAGGTGAAGCCGTACGGGATCGCCGGCGCGGCGAAGGAAGGAGACGACCCCACCGATACCGAAGCCGATTGGGGGCTCGACGTGAAGGCAGGCATCACGTCGAACGTCACGCTCGACCTGACCTACAACACCGATTTCGCACAGGTCGAGGCCGACAACGTCCAGATCAACCTCACCCGCTTCGACCTGTTCTTTCCAGAGAAGCGTGAGTTCTTCCTGGAACGAGCCGGACTGTTCGAGTTCGGGGCGCAGCGAGAAGCGGAGGCATTCTTCACCCGGCAGGTCGGACTCGATTCGGACATCATTGGAGGCGGTCGCCTGACGGGGCAGACCGGGCCGATCAGCATCGGCGCCATGAGCCTCCGCACGGACGATGCGCTACCCGAGGGAGTCACGTCCCCCACAGATCCTGACGCGGTCCCGGCCGCGTGGAATTCGGTCGCGCGCATTCGGGGATCACTCCTCCCGCGGACGACGTTGGGAGGCATCTTGACCAGCAAGGACACCGATCGGGGATACAACCGGGTGGGGGGAGCGGACCTCGAGACCCGCTTCTGGAGCAGCAGCTCGTTCCTGTTGTGGGCGTCGAACGTGTGGGATTCCCGACCCGGGGAGACGAACGACGGAACCGGCGAGCTGGAGCGCACCCATGCGGGTCAGGCCGAGCTCATTCTCCAGAACGACCGCTACATGTTCGAGATCACCCGCACGATCATCGGAGAAGCCTACGACCCTTCCCTCGGCTTTGTGCGACGGCCGGACCAGAAACGATGGGGTGGCCAGCTCGGCTTCCAGCCGCGCTTCGAACAGAGCCCCTGGGCCCGACAGCTCTTCCTCACGCTGGGCGCCAACCACATCGAAGGCATCGACGGCAACAAGCAGTCGCACCTGCGATTGCTCAGTTCACGTCTGAACTTCCAGTGGGGAGACAACGTGAGCGTCGACGCGAATGAACGATTCGAGCGGCTCGTGGAGCCAGCATTCATCAACGGGCGCGAGCTAGCGCCGGGGGACTACACGTTTCGGCGGCTGAGCGCACGCTACTCTCCGAATCGGGCACGCGGCCTCGGGGTGAAGCTGAACGCTTCGGGCGGAGAGTTCTGGAACGGCACCCGGACCGAGCTGGGAGCTGGACTCGTGTGGATTCTCAACAAGCACCTCACCGTCGACAGCAACGCCAACTGGAACGACGTCTCGTTGCCGGTGCCTGACGGCGATTTTCAGACGACCCTCGTGAGTACGAGACTCGAGGCGGCGGTCAACCGGCGCCTCTTCGCCTACGCCCTTGTTCAGTGGGACGACGTCTCCAACACCTTCCAGGCAAACATCCGAATCGACTGGATCCACACGCCAGGCAGTGACCTCTTCGTCGTATTCGACACAGGCTATCTGACAGGGCCCCTCCAGGATCCTCGGGACCCGCGCTGGCTTCGACAGACGGGTGTCGTCAAACTGACCTACTTGAAAGCGTTCTGAACCCCGCCTCCTTCATCGTGTAGCTAACGTTCACGGAACTGGCGTGGTCGAAGAGATATGAACGAGAGCGAGTACAAAACAGGAGAGTGGAGCCAATTCGTGGCGGAGATTCGACGCCGCCACGTGGTCCGCTTTGCGCTCGCCTACGCCGCCGCGGCGTTCGTTGTGCTACAGCTCGCCGAGATCGTCTTCCCCGCCTTCGGCATCGGGGAGGCCGGCCTT
>JBDGVS010000143.1:0-6664 GCA_039585535.1 Gemmatimonadota bacterium
ATAGCATCGAGTCCGGCGAGGTATCCCTCCACAAGGATATCCCAGGCCTCCGCCTGCCCAGCGCTGAACTCTCCGGACACCGGCAACGTCCGGCCGACGTCTGCACCGTACAGGCCACCGGCGCATCCGATATCGACGCGAACGACTTCACCGTCCCATGCGACGCGATCTCCCTGGTCATATCGAAAGAAAGCCCCGACGAGCCGAGGTGTGTGGGCGTTGGGGCCGGACATTGTCCATGGCCAGAACGAGGGGCCCTGGGCACCTGCCTCGAGACACGCAGAAATGACCGACGCCTCGGTCTGGCGCTGACGTACGCCGGGCTCGAGTCTGGCCGACGCGGCGAGCAGTGCGTCCACCGTCATGTGGGCGTTGCGTTCGAGGATTCGGATCTCTGCAGGTGATTTGACTGAGCGCTGGCGCATGATCGCGCTCTTCGCGCTTTCGATGCGGGCGGCCGGGAAGGCGGTTCGGACCGTCTCGCTCCAGAGCGTGCGCGGACCTGCGACAGGGGCCATGCCTTCGGGGACGCCCTGGCTCTCGGCGTTTCGCGATTCGTCGAGGTAGAGGCGCGCCACGCCATTAACCATGCGTCCCTCCACCCACGGCATGAAGTCGGACCAGGGCCGTGCGGAGTCGAGCAAGAGTTCGTTCGCGGTTTGCTCGCTCGGGACCGGCGTCAGCCCCTCGACGGTCATTCCGAAGGACGAAGGTGGTGGTGGGAGAAAGAGATGCGCTTCCCCGGCGGGGCCGTCGAGTGCGAGAATCGCGCCCGGCGCTTCGGGGAGGCCAGAGTAATAAAGGAACGTGGGGTCCTGAACGAAGCCCCATTGCTCCATGCCCTTTTCCACGGGCCGGGCCTGAAGCAGGAGGATGCCATCGGAGAGCGTTTCCAGGACGACGTCCCTGCGGCTCGAGTATTCCTCGACCGACACCGCCGGGACAGGTGGTTGGTACTCGGTCGCAGGCCGGGATCCACCGTCGCCGCCGCATGATGTCGTCGCCGTCGCGGCAAGGAGAGCCGCAAGAGCGGAGACGCGTGTTCTCGAGACCTGACGCATGGTTATCCGCCTGCCGATGACACCCCGGCAGCGGAGAGCGCCGCGGTCCCGCAAGCTGCCCCGTCGGCGTGGACGGAGGCAAGCGCTTGTACCGCGCACGCGCCGGACATACGCTGACCGCGTTGTCCAACAGTCTCCGGAGATGCTCCATGCTTGCGAAGTCGTCGCTCCTTCGTCGTTTCGTCCTGGCGCTCGCGCTCGTCCTGGCCCCGACCCTCGTCACGGCGCAGGAGTCAGCCACGCTCGATGTGGGCGGTCTGGACCAGCCTGTAGAGATCCTGGTCGATCGGTGGGGCATCAGCCACATCTATGCCGAGACCGAGCA
Organism: Gemmatimonadota bacterium; assembly: GCA_039585535.1. Taxonomy (GTDB): domain Bacteria; phylum Gemmatimonadota; class Gemmatimonadetes; order Longimicrobiales; family Gaopeijiaceae; genus UBA2589. The sequence continues at coordinate 1,387 of JBDGVS010000143.1, forward strand.
CGACCTCTTCTTTGCGCAGGGTTGGAACGCGGCTCGTGATCGCCGCTTCCAGCTGGAGCTGTGGCGCCGTCCGGCCACGGGCACCGTTGCCGAGATACTCGGAGAGCGGGAGTTGGAGCGGGACATCGGAACGCGCCTCTTCAAGTTTCGACGGGACCTGGATCAGGAGCTGAACCACTACCACGACCGTGGTTCTCTGATCATCAACGCCTACGTCGACGGCATCAACGCCTACATAGCCGAGACAGAGCGTGATCCGAGCCTTTTGACACTCGAGTTCGAACTGCTGGGCATCACCCCCGGATACTGGACACCGGATGTGGTGATTTCTCGGCATCAGGGCCTTTTGGGCAACATCGGTGCGGAGCTCACTGCAGGGCGGCGGGTGGCCGCGATGGGCGCCGAGACCGTGAAGGAGCTGTCGAGCTACGGCCCGGGCGATCCGTTGCTGGAGCTCGATGCGGCGCTCGATGGAGACGCTCTCTCGGAAGACATCCTGGGGATCTACAACGCGTTTCGGGCCCGGGTCGGCTTCCAGCCCGAGGACATCGTCTCGGCGGATCGTAGGGGAGATGCGGACTCGTTTGCGATGCTCGAGATGGCGGCGAGCGAGGCGGCCAGTGTGGTCGCGTACGATGTGGAGCAAGACATCGGCTCGAACAACTGGGTCGTCGACGGTAGTCGTTCGGAGAGCGGCTTCCCCATGATGGCCAATGATCCCCATCGAGCCCAGAGTGCGCCTTCATTGCGCTATTGGGTTCATCTCGTCGGGCCCGGATGGAACGTGATCGGTGGGGGTGAGCCGAGTCTTCCGGGGGTGTCCATCGGACACAACGAATACGGGGCGTGGGGTCTCACTGTATTCGCGACCGACGGAGAGGATCTCTACGTCTACGAGACGAATCCCTCGAATCCCAACCAGTACCGGTATCGGGGAGAGTGGGAGAACATGACGGTCCTGACGGAGGAGATTCCGGTGAAGGGCCAGCAGGCCCACACCGCGGAGCTCAAGTACACGCGGCATGGCCCGGTCGTCTTCGAGGACCGTGATCGGAATCTGGCGTATGCGGTGCGGGCGGCATGGATGGAGGTCGGTGGAGCCCCGTACCTCGCCTCGCTTCGTATGGACCAGGCAACGACGTGGGAGGAATTCCGCGAGGCGTGCAGCTACTCGAACATCCCGGGCGAGAACATGGTGTGGGCCGATCGGGACGGAACCATCGGCTGGCAGTCCGTAGGGATCGCGCCGGTGCGCCGTAACTGGAGCGGGCTCGTCCCGGTCCCTGGTGACGGTCGTTACGAGTGGGACGGCTATTTGCCGATCATTGCGAAGCCGCACGTCGTGAATCCGCCCGAGGGTTACTTCGCTACGGCGAACAACGATCTCATCCCGCGCGACTACGAGTACATGGACGCGGTGGGCTTCACCTGGTCCGACCCGTACCGCTGGCTTCGGCTTTCTGAGGTGCTGGGAAGCGGCACACGTTTCTCGATAGCCGACATGATGCGCCTGCAGACGGACGAGCTCTCGCTCCCGGCACGCCAGTTGGTCCCGATGCTCGACGATCTGCCTGCCTCCGGGAGCCTCGAGGCAGCACGTCAGAGGCTGCTCGACTGGGACTTCGTCCTCGACAAGAACTCGGTCGAGGCAGCGATCTACACCGCGTGGGAGGCCGAACTGCGCCGTAACGTCCGCGATGTGCTGGTCCCGGCCGGACAGACCATGAACGTGTCGCTTCTCAAAGTGATCGAAACCATCATGGTGCCGCCTGGCTCCCTCGGTGAGGATCCGATGGCTGAGCGTGACCACCTGCTGCTCTCCTCGCTCGAGACGGCGCTGGACGGCCTCGAAGACAAGCTCGGTGGCGATATGGCGGCGTGGCGGTACGGCCAGCCGGACAATCACTACGCGTACCTGCGGCACCCCATGGGCAGCGCGGTGGATGCGGCCACGAGGGCCACGCTCGAGGTCGGCCCGATGGCGCGCGGCGGCTACGGTTCGACCGTGAACCAGACCGGTAACGGCGCCAACCAGACGTCCGGTGCTTCTTTCCGGATCATCGTCGACACCGGTGACTGGGATCGCACCGTCGGGATGAACACTCCCGGGCAGAGTGGAGACACCCGCTCGCCCTTCTACCGGAATCTCTTCGAGCGCTGGGCGAATGATGAGTTCCACCCGGTCTTCTACTCTCGCGACAAGATCGAAGCGGTGACAGCGATGCGTTTCGGTCTGCGTCCGCGGTAGCGAGGTGGGACACGATCCTGTGTCCGACGACGAGCCTCGAAGGCGTCGTATTCGCTATTCGGTCGCGATGAGCCTGGACGGCTACATCGCGGATGCAGACGGGGGGTACGGTTGGATTCCCCAGGACGATACGATCGACTTCGGCGCGTACCTGGCGAAGATCGACACGCTACTCATGGGAAGAGGCACATACGAGACGGCCACGGCGACCCCCGAGGGGCGCTCGATTTTCGAGGGCATGGCGGTGTATGTGGTGTCGACGACGCTCGACCCGGCAGTGCACCCTGACGTGACGCTCGTGTCAGAGGATGTGATCGCTTCCGTGGCTGCCCTCAAGGCGGCTCCGGGGAAGGATATCTGGCTCTTCGGAGGAGGCATTCTCTTTCGAAGCCTGCTCGAGGCGGGGCTCGTAGATCGAGTGGAGGTCGCGGTCGTTCCGGCGTTGCTCGGCGCCGGTGTCCCGGTGCTGCCGGGTGTGCGTGACATCACCACACTCGAACTGCACAGTTCCGAGGCGTTTCCCTCGGGTATGGCGCTGCTCAAATACGACGTCACGTCTGATCAATCGAGGTGAGGCGCGATCGAGGTCGTGTTCGCCCTGAGTGGACATCGACCGACGAGCAGGGATCAGGCGGGACGCTTCTCACGGAGCCAGACGTCCGGAAGAGTCGCCCGCTTGAACTCCTTCGGCTTCAGACGAAACCAACGGGCGACCAGGAGGATCTCGGCGGCTTCCTGCGGTGCCAGCGCCCCGGGTCCGAGGTCGATCTCGCCGTAGACCTCGTCGATCGCGCGAGCCACGGCCTCGCGGCCTTTGCGCCCCTTCGGGTGTTGCAGTTGCCGGCGGATGCGGCCGCGCCGGATCAGGTAAATCCGGTCATCACCGGCGAAGCCCGGCACGCGGTACACGAAGCTGAGGTCCTCCATCGTGCCCCGGAACGCCACGAGTTCATCGCGAAAGCCACGTAGTCGCTCGATCCGGTCTCGCATGAGAGCCGCGTACTCGAAGTTCATCTCGACGGAGGCGACGTTCATCCGCCGCTCCAACTCCGCGAGAGGCTCCTCCGCTCGCCCCTCGAGAAAGCGGCGGGCGAGTCGGACTGCATCGTCGTACTCGGCTGCGGTCGGGCGCCCGCAACACGGGGCCAGACAGCTCCGGAGGTCGGCTCGTACACAACTGGGCACGCGCCCATTCCCGAACATCTCGGTCTGGTCTCCGAAGAAGACCCTGGTGCTTCCCGGGCAGTCTCGGAGGCCGAGGACCTGTGCCAGTTCACGTACGATGTCTGCCAGCCGTCGCACCCGTGGAAAGGGTCCGTAGTAGGTCGCACCATCCGCAACCACCGTTGTGATCGGGAGGAGCCGCGGTGCCGCCTCTGCTGTGACCTTCACGAAGGCGTAGATGGGCTTTCGCTTGTGCTGGACGTTGAAGCGGGGCTGACGCTGCTGGATCAGCTTCATCTCTCGAATGAGCGAATAGAACTCGTTCGGGACGTAATCCCATTCGATCCGCTCGGTCTCGCGGATCAGCTCCCACGCCTTCTCTCCTTTCGGCGCACGAAAGTAGGAGAGGACCCGCGTGCGCACGTGTACGGACTTGCCGACGTAGAGCAGCTCGTTGCCGGGGCCGAACATCTGATACACTCCCGGCCGGTTCTCGGCCTGAGCGCGAACGTGCTCTCGGAGGGTCGGGTTGGCGTGCACGGGTTTGGGAATGGGGGGGTGGCGCTTTCGCTATTTATTCGGGAAGATAGAAGACGAGGCAGGCGGCAGCCAAGCGGCCTGTTCGGGCATGGGATTGCCCGCTCGAACGAGTAGAATGCGAGGTATGAAGATGACAGGCTCAGACAAGCTCGTTCGTGACCCGCTCTGGGAGTCGATCAGTCTCGACCCCACGGCCGTTCGCATCGTGGATACTGCTGAGTTCCAGCGTCTCCGGTACATCCGACAGCTCGGCCACGCCTTTCTGGTTTATCCAGGGGCCACGCACACGCGCTTCGACCACGCGCTGGGCGTGTACCATCTCACGAAGACGGCGCTCAGGCACCTCCATGAACGAGGTGGAGTGCCGCCAGAAGCGTGGGAGGGCGAGGAGCTTGTTCCTTATGCTGCGCTCCTGCACGACATCGGGCACTACGCCTACTCCCACGCACTCGAAGAGCTGGAAACGGAGCATCTTCCTGCGCACCACGAGGAGGTCAGCCAGCGCTTCTTCTCATCGGCGTCCCTTCGCGATGCACTCGCGCCACTCGGGCTCACGGCGTCCGATCAGATCGCAGAGCTCATCCGGGGTGACAGCCCGCTGCCGCTCCGTGGCCTGGTGAGCGGTAGCCTGGATCTCGACAAGATGGAGTACCTCCGACGGGACGCTCGATTCTGCGGGGTCCCCTATGGGGAAGTCGACGTGTCACGGCTGCTCCAGGGCCTGATGCTCCTGCAGGATCCCGAGACTGGGGCCTATGAAATCGGGGTGCACGAGAAGGCGGTGGCGGCCCTCGAGTCCCTTCTCGTCGCCAAGTACCAGATGTTCCGGAACGTGTACTGGCACCACGCGGTTCGCTCTGCGACGGCCCTGTACAAGCGGATCGTCGAGGAGTCGGTTCGTGCCGGAGTGCTCGACCCCGAGGAGTTGATCGGGCCGACCGATGAGGAACTCCTCTACGAGATCGGTCGACGGGTCCTCCATCATGAAGGCGAGATGGCTGAGCGCATCGGAACTCGCTGGCTTCCCGCGCTGCGGCGTCGACGCCTGCCGAAGCGAGCCCTCGAGTTGACCGCGGCGGACCTGGCCGGTCGGACTGTGGAGGATTGGGCGGTCGGTGACTCCCCGTGGAAGCGAGCGGTCGAAGACGATCTGGCTGCCGAACTCGGCCTGGAGTCGGGCGAGGTGATGATCGACTTTCCCGCGAAGGCAGCCATGTTCCAGCTCGACGTCCTCGTGGAGCTCCGTGATGGGTCGGTTCAGCGGCTTGGAGCGGAGGGCGCCGAGGGCATTCTCGATCTCCCCAAGGTGGCCCGTGAACTCTATAC
>JBDGVS010000144.1:0-6969 GCA_039585535.1 Gemmatimonadota bacterium
CGTTCGTCCTTGAGCGCAAACGCCTCAGCGACCGGATTCTGGTCGTCCTGGGTGAGAACATTCCCATTGAGGACGACGAGGTCCGGCTGGATAGGAGTGCCACCGGATGATACACATCCCGTGGTGAGTCCAGCCGCAGTCGCGGCTGCACCGAGTCCAAGGAAGTGCTTCCGACTGACGTCACCCATGCGGTGTCTACCCTTCAGCTGCGAGTCCGACCTTCAGCCACTGATCGTACGGTGGCAGATGCCGTCCGGCGAGCGTTTCGGCCGGCGGCAGACGCTACGCCTGAGTGAGCACCTCGAGGAGGGCAGCTCCAACGGTGGAAGCCTCCTCGTCGGACATGACGATCGGAGGCAGGAACCGCAGCACGGTACGGCCAGCCGTCAGAGCCAGAACGCCCTCGGCCATCAGCGCCTGGGGACATAGGGTCGGGCCGGCACCCGGAGCTGGATACCGATCATGGCCCCGACCCGACGAACGTCGCGTACGACCTCGGGGCGATCCTCCAGCAACGCTGCACAGATGAGCTCCCCCACTCGCTCCGCCCGCTCGAGGGCATCCGTGTCGAGGAGCACGTCCAGCGTCGCTCGCGCCGCTGCGCAGGCCAGAGGATTCCCGCCGAACGTCGACCCATGGAGGCCCAGGTCCAGATTGACCCCCTCTCGAACGACCGTCGCTCCCAGAGGAAGTCCGCCCGCAATGCTCTTCGCCAGACAGAGAACGTCCGGCACCACACCCGAGTGCTCGAAGGCGAACAGCGTGCCGGTTCGGCCAAAGCCGGTCTGCACCTCGTCGAAGACGAGCAGCGCGCCGGAGTCGTCACACGCTTCGCGGGCCGCGAGGAGGAAGTCGCGCCCCGCAGGATGTACTCCACCCTCGCCCTGCACCGGCTCCAGCACCACGGCGGCGACCGAATCGTCGACAGCCGCACGCAACGCCTCCGGGTCGTTGTATCGCACCCGTCGCACCTCGCCCGGCAACGGCTCGAACGGCTCGCGGTATCGCTTCTCGGCCGTCACGGCCAACGCGCCGAGCGTCCGGCCGTGAAAGCCCCGAAGCGCGGCCACCAGGGCAGATCGACCCGTGTGGATTCTCGCGATCTTGAGCGCGGCCTCGACCGATTCCGTGCCCGAGTTGGAGAGGAAGGTGCGACTCAATTCCTCGGGAAGGGCTTCGTGGAGCCGCTCGAGAAACCGGGTCCGCGGAGGCGACACGAACGCACCGGGAACGCACCATACGCGCTCAAGCTGGTCCGCCAGTGCAGCCTGAAGCGCAGGATGTCGGTGGCCCAGTGCGAGTGACCCGTTCCCACCGATGCAGTCGAGATAGTCCCGGCCGGACTCGTCCGTCACGACGGATCCCTCGGCGGCTACGATCGAGATTCCTCGCTTCCCATAGACGTCGAGCTCGTGCGCAGCGTTCCGCTCCAACCATCCGTCTGCGGCCGCGGGTTCGTCGCGAACAACAGGCGCCGGCTCGGCATCGCGGAAGGCCGTCCGTACCACCGTACCTCCGCCGGCCAGCGCGGCGGTAACCGGTCTCTCGACCCGTCCATCCGCGAGTCGGAAGACCGGACCACCCGTCTCGATGCCGTCGAAAAGCGATCGGAGCGCCTTGATCTTTCGGCGCATTCGGCCGGACACTCGCTCCTCCCACTCGGGCAGGTCTTCCACCGGGACCTCGCGAACCAGCGACTCGGGATCGTCTCGGTCGAAGAGCAATCCGACCTCCTCGATGAGCGACACCACGTCCGTCGCGCCGAGTTCTCGAGCCAGGAGAGCCAGCACCTCGTCGTTCTCCGTGTTCAGCGCAGAACCATCCTCACCTGCGATCGGGACGGTGAGGACCGGGGTGTACCCTCGCTCGAGCAGGAGCCGGAGAAGGGCGCCGTTGATGCCGGCAGGCTTCCCGGAGTTGTCGCGCAGAAGAAGTTTCCTGCCGTCCTGCCGCACCCGGATTCCCCGATTCCGAACACCCTCGACGAGTCCACCATCGAGACCCGTCAGCCCAATCGCGTTGACGTCACGCCGCCGCAGTGCCTCGACCAGACGCTTGTTCCGGATGCCTGCGTAGGACGCCAGCATGACGTCGATAGCCGCATCGTCCGAAAGGACACTCGTATAGCCGGAGATGGACTCGACCACCTGTGGCGGCGTACCCAGATCATGAGCAAGCTGATCGCGCAACTTGTTCGCGCCATGCAGAAGCACGAATGGACGATCAATCGAGGCCAGGTCGTCCGCGATAGCCTCGAGATCGATATCTCCTCCCCCGACCTTTACGAGGAGCACGGGACTGCCCCCTCGAGTCGAGCCGTGACACCATTGGCGAGTCCAACCCAGTCCGGGCTGATCTGAGGGACTTCGAGACGCTCGGAGCAGACAATGCGCGTGTTCGGGCCATCGGACAGCGCAGCGTGGTGAAGCGTGAAGTAGTCGGGATCCTCCGAGTACCTCGAATGCATCACCACGTCCTCCCCGTCGCTGATCACGAGATTGAGCGCGCGGACATACTCGGTTCGACGCGTCACCACCGAATCAAGGCGCTCGAGACCGGCACGGAGATCACCGTCTTCGGAGGCGATGAAGCGCCGAAGGAGGTGGTCCAACCGCGCCGCTCCGGTCTCACCTGGCGCTGACAGTCGCACCCCCCGCAACTCACCGTTGAAGGCGAACGCGAAGTCGTCGTGCACGAAGGGCATGTTGTTCTCCACCACGATACCCTCGTTACGAAATGCGCTGCGGGCGTGGACCAGGGCGAGGTGCGTCCGGGGCATCGCAAACTCTGATTCCCAAATCGGCTCGATCGAACGATAGCGACGCCAGACTCCGTCTTCCCGCCAGGAGACGCCCCACCCGTGTCCCTGGTATTCCTGGCTCTCTCTGCACGCTGCGGAGAATACGCTCATCCACGGCGCGACTTCGACCTCCTGGTCCGCCTGGATGGCGAGTATACGGCACATGCTGGATCAGATCGGATGGAGACCGGGGAAGCCGAGCCCTGCGGCCTCGTCCCAACCCATCATCAGATTCATCGCCTGGACCGCCTGTCCGGCCGCTCCACGAACCAGATTGTCGATCGCGGCGACCACGACCAGGCGGTCACCGCTGGGATCGAGCTCGAAGCCGATGTCGCAGTAGTTGGTGCCAGACAGGAGCTTGGGCTCTGGAAGTCGATACGCGCCCGTACGCTCCGACACGAGGCGCACGAAAGGCTCGTCGCCGTAGCGATGACGGAAGATCGACCACACCTCTCGCTGCGTGAGCGTTCGGTTGGGGAACACATGCGCCAGGACAGCGGCACCACGAACCATATCGATCGCTGTCACACTCAGGTGCACTCGGGCGGGGCCCGATCGACCGAGCGCGGCTTCGATCTCCGCCGCATGCCGGTGGCCCGTTGCCTTATAGGGGCGGACGGCGCCGGAGCGGACGGGGTGGTGAGAGCCATCGTTGGGCACAGCCCCGCCCTGACTCGAGCCGACCTTCACGTCGATCACCGTGCGATCTCGTTGGACGACGTCCGCCTCGAAGAGCGGCAGGAGCGCGAGAATGGACACGGTGGCGTTGCACCCGCCGGTCGAGACGCGCGTCGCACCGGAAAGGGCTTCCCGGTTCAACTCGGGGATCCCATAGACGAAGCTCGGAAGAAGCTCGGGGCGAGGGTGCGCCCCGTAGTACTCCTCGTACAGATCGGCGTCATCCAGTCGGAAGTCCGCGCTCATATCGATGAAGCGCTCGGCGCGACCCGAAATGTCATCCCAACGCTCCGAGGCCTCTCCGTGCGGCAGGCCGAGAACGAGAATGTCCGACTCCGGAATCTCGTCCGGGTCGCAGAAGCGGAGATCCGTCGCCCCCCGGAGGTTGGGGTGTGCGCGGAACACCGGCTTCCCCGCGAGTCGGCGGGAAGACACTCCGGCGACAGTGACGTGGGGGTGACCGAGAAGGATTCGGAGAAGCTCCCCACCACCGTATCCAGAGCCGCCCAGGATCGAGACCCGTGTCATGCGAGCATCCCCAGCACCGCCTCGGCCATCAGGCCGGGGATATCGACACCCGTCGTGTCGACGGAATTTCGAAACTCCATCGTGCCGTTCACCTCGTTCACCAGGTATCCGTCGTCCGTTTCGAAAAGATCGACGGCGACAATCCCTCCCCCGACCGCCCGCGCTGCTGCCACCGACACCTCCGCGAGATCCGCGTCGACCGCTCTGCCGTCCGCGACCGCTCCCAGGGCCGTATTCGTCTTCCACCCGTCCGTGCTGCGCGTGATCGCAGCGACGCACTCGTCTCCGATGACGAAGGAGCGGATATCCCGGCCGCCGGTTTCTACGAACGCCTGCAAATACGTCACGGCGTGGGGAGCCCCACCCAGAGCGCTCTTGTGATCGATCGCGAGGTCGAGCGCGTCCGAGTCGTTCACCTTGCCGATGAGCCGTCCCCATGAGCCGATAACCGGCTTCACGACGAGCGGATACCCGACTCCCTCCGCCGCCGCAGGCGCGCTCTCAGGTGTGAGCGCCACCGAGGCGCTGAGCGTCGGTACACCAGCGGCCAGCAGGGCCAGCGTCGTGCGTACCTTGTCACCGCAGACGTCCAGCACATGGGCCGGGTTCACGGCGCGGCCTCCCAGCGACTCGATCCAGTGTGCGAGCACTGCGTTGCGCCACTGACTCTTCGATCGGAGGACCACGAGATCGTAGTCCGCGATCGCCTCGGGCCATGCCGACAGGTCACCCTGGATCCGTCGGTCGTCGACAACCGCGAGCTCAACTCCTCGAGCTTCGAACGACCGGACGAGCATTTTCTCCTCGGGCCGAATACCCGAGCAGACGAGTGCCACACGTGGGGTTACAGACATCAGGACTCCAGACGGCGTCCGGACGGAGGAGTTACTCGCCCCAGTCCTCGGCAGCCATCGGAGCTTCGGCGATCTGCACGGCCGGCGCGATCTGCGTCACTTCGAGCTCGGATCCGCAATCGTCACAATCCAGCAGCTCGCCGAGCAGAAGGTCGGCAGTGCTGTCGACCGTTCCAGCGCAGACCGGGCATTCGAGGGCAATTGAGGTCGTCATCGTGGTGCTCCTGACTTCTTGGACAGATATGAGGTGTTTCCGAAGGACGGGAGTATCGGGACAGGACGCGAAAGCACGAAGAAATCCATCGAAAAAGTTGATTATCAACACATTTTGTTGGATATATAACAAATATGAGAAAAGTTGCAGACGCTGTTCGTGAGATCGTGGACCATGATCGGAGCCTGAAGGTTGGCCTGGCCCAACGACTCATGAACCTCACCCAGGTCGCCCGACACATTCACTCCACGGTGGAGGCACGGACGCAGAAGAGCGTCGAGATCGGTGCCATCACCATGGCGCTGTCCCGACTCCGCGACGAAATCGCGTCGCTCGACGACACCCTCGGCATCGGCCTGGCAGATCGCATCACCGTACAGCGAGGCCTGGCCATCCTGACGTTCGAAAACACGCCGGACGTCCATGCAGGCCTCATTGCGCTCCAGCAACAGATCAGGGCGGACGGACGACACCTGACGCTGACCGAAGGGGTTCGGGAGATCACGCTCATCCTGGAGGACACGCGACTCGACACGGTCTCAGAGACGGTCCAGCGCCGCCCCCTCCGGACCGTGCGGGGAGTTGCCAGTCTCTCGGTATACCTGACGGACGAGAATGTGGCGACGCCTGGAGTACTCTACCGCCTGCTGCAGCCGCTGGCGTTGCAGGGGATCAGCCTCGCCGAGGTCGCATCTACGACCAGCGAGTTCCACCTCTACATCGACGAGGACGACGTCATGCTCGCGCTGGACTCGCTGTACGCGGCGTTCCAGTAGCCCAAAGCGGGACTGTCAGCCCACCCGATCGATGGCGCGGCCGAGTTTCTCGATCCCTTCGGCCATCTCGGCCTCGGTGATCAGCAGCGAAGGGCCCAAACGGATCACGGTACCGTGCAAGCCACCCTGCCCGATGAGGACACCCTCATCTCGGCTCGCCTGCATCAGCTTCTTGGTGCGCTCCATGTCAGGCTCCTTCGAGACCGGATCTTTCACGATCTCGATCGCCTGCATCAGACCCATGCCCCGCACATCCCCCATCCACAGGTGACGCGACTGCATCTCGACGAGCGCAGCACGAAGCTGCGCGCCACGATCCTGCGCGTTACGTGGCGCGCCATGATCGCGTAGCTCGTCCTGGGTCGCGCACATCTGCGCCATCGAGACCGGATTCCCGCCGAAGGTGGAGATGTGTTTTCCCTTCCACCCATGAGCGATCTCGTCGGTCGTGATCGTCGCACCGACCGGAGCCCCATTCGCGATGCCCTTGGCCATGACCATGATGTCCGGCTCGACGCCATGGTGCTGAATCCCGAACCAGTGCTTCCCGGTGCGCCCAAAGCCGGATTGCACTTCGTCGATGATCAGGAGCCCGCCGTAGTGACGAATGACCTCGGCCGCTTTCTCGAAGTAACCCATCGGAGGCACGACGTATCCGGCCACACCCATGATGGTCTCGGCGATGAACGCAGCCGGTCGACCATTCGTGGTGGTAACGATGACCTCTTCCAGGTCCGCCACGAACTTGTCGACGCAGCTGTCGTCGCACGGCTGCTTGAACGGGCAGCGGTACGTGTTGGGGCTGATCGCGTGTTTGATGCCCGCCACGGGAGTCGCCAACGGACGCCACCCGGAGTGAGCGGTCACACTGGTCGCCATGAAGGAGCGGCCGTGGTATCCGACACGAAGCGCGATGATCTCTGATCGGCCCGTCGCAAGACACGCCATCATGAGCGCGGTCTCGATCGCCTCGGTGCCCGAGTTGCTGAAGAAGGTGCGCTTCAGACTGTCGGGAGCGATGTCCGCCAGCTTACGCGCCGCCTCGACCTGCATCTGGTGGGCGTACAGTGTCGAGACGTGACCCAGCTTCTTCATCTGGGCGACCGTAGCGTCGTG
>JBDGVS010000145.1:0-9891 GCA_039585535.1 Gemmatimonadota bacterium
GCCGTCCGCTGCACTCACCACCAGGATCGCGCCGTCCATCTGCGCTGCACCCGTGATCATGTTCTTTACGTAGTCCGCTTGTCCCGGGCAGTCCACGTGCGCGTAGTGACGTTTCTCCGTCTCATACGCCACGTGTGCCGTCGAGATCGTGATCCCACGCTCTCGCTCTTCCGGAGCCTTGTCGATGTTCTCGAACGCTATCGCCTCGCCGCCAAACTTCTTCGACTGCGTCAACGTAATCGCAGCCGTTAGCGTCGTCTTCCCGTGATCTACGTGCCCAATCGTCCCCACGTTCACGTGTGGCTTATTGCGCTCGAACTTCTCCTTGCCCATCGCTCGTGTCCTCTTCTGCGTAGCTAGCTGGAGGGTGGTCTAAGTCAGCTGGTTCCGCCCGAGGCCGACATAATCTCTTCGGCCTTGGACTTGGGAACCTCTTCGTACTGCGCGAACTGCATAGTGTAGACGGCCCGACCCTGGCTCATCGAACGAAGCGTGGTCGAATAACCGAACATCTCACCGAGCGGGACGGAGGCACCGATGACACGGGCGCCTGCGCGCTCGGTCATCCCCCCCACCTTCCCACGGCGGGACGAAAGGTCGCCAATGATGTCGCCCATGTATTCGGACGGCGTCACGACCTCGACATCCATGATCGGCTCGAGCAGGACCGCCTTGGCCTTCTTGAGGCCCTCTTTCATGGCCATCCCACCCGCGATCTTGAACGCCATCTCATTGGAGTCGACGTCGTGGTACGAGCCGTCGATCAACTCGATCTTCACATCGATCACCGGGAAGCCCGCCAGAATACCCGAATCGAGGGCGCCCTTGAGGCCTGCCTCGACCGAACTGATGTACTCACGAGGAATGGCTCCGCCGACAATCTTGTCGTCGAAGACAAAGCCCGACCCGGGCTCGCTCGGTTCGATGTTGATGACCACGTGACCGTACTGGCCGCGACCACCCGTCTGCCGAACGAACTTCCCTTCCACCTTCTCGGCACGATTCCGAATCGTCTCGCGGTACGCGACCTGTGGACGACCGATGTTGGCCTCGACGCTGAACTCACGACGGAGGCGGTCGACAATGATCTCAAGGTGGAGCTCACCCATCCCGGAGATGATGACCTGATTCGTCTCGGGATCGGTGAAGACGCGGAACGTCGGATCCTCGTCCGCCAGCTTGACCAGCCCGTTCGTGAGCTTGTCCTGGTCGACCTTGGTCTTCGGCTCGATGGCGACGGCGATCACCGGCTCGGGGAAATTCATCGCCTCGAGAATGATCGGGTCGGACTCGATCGCGAGCGTGTCGCCCGTCTTTACGTCCTTCAGACCAATCGCAGCCGCGATGTCGCCCGCGAAGACCTCGTCGAGCTCGTCGCGCTTGTTCGCGTGCATCTGCAGAATCCGACCGACGCGCTCACGCTTCCCCTTGGTCGCGTTGTAGACGTAGCTACCCGCGGGGAGAGATCCGGAGTACACACGGAAGAAGGTCAGCTTACCGACGTACGGATCGGTCGCAATCTTGAACGCGAGTGCGGCGAAGGGAGCATCATCGCTCGCTTCGCGGGTCACGTGCGTCTCGTCATGCTGAGGCAGGTGCCCCGAAATCGCGGGGACATCCAAAGGTGACGGGAGGTAGTCGATGACACCGTCGAGAAGCGCCTGGACGCCCTTGTTCTTGAACGCCGACCCACAGAATACCGGAAAGATGACGCCCTTGATGGTCGCCGCCCGGATCGCGTGACGGAATTCTTCGACGGTGAGCTCTTCACCGGCGAGATACTTCTCGATCAACTCGTCGTCGTGCTCGACCGCGGCCTCGAGCAGCGAGCTGCGCAGCTCTTCGATCTTGTCCTTCAGGCCGTCGGGCACCTCGCCAATCGTGATGTTCGAGCCCATCTCATCTTCAAAGATGATGGCCTTCCGCTCGATGATGTCGACCATGCCCGTGAAGAGTTCGCCCTCACCGAGGGGATACTGCACGGGGTGGGCGTTCGCGCCCAGACGATCTTCCATCATACCGACGACATTCATGAAGTCGGCGCCGATGCGATCCATCTTGTTTACGAAGGCGATCCGCGGAACGACGTAACGGTCGGCCTGACGCCAGACGGTCTCGGACTGAGGCTCCACACCACCAACGGCACAGAAGACCGCGACCGCACCGTCGAGCACGCGAAGCGAACGCTCCACCTCGGCCGTGAAGTCCACGTGGCCGGGCGTGTCGATGATGTTGATCCGGTGCTCTTTGTCGAAGCGCGTCCAGTGCGCGGTCGTAGCCGCGGACGTGATCGTGATCCCGCGCTCCTGCTCCTGCTCCATCCAATCCATCGTAGCCGCGCCGTCATGCACCTCGCCCACACGGTGCACCCGGCCAGTGTAGAACAGCACGCGCTCAGTCGTGGTGGTCTTCCCGGCATCGATGTGCGCCATGATGCCGATGTTGCGTAGCAGCGAAAGTGGCGTGGTCCTAGGCATCTATCTGATCTCGTCTGGTTTTATTTCGTTCATCTCAGGGCCCATCAGGGGCCATGAAAAAGGGAGCGTGGTTGTTGCGCCGCAGTCTTTTCAGACCAACGGCCGTCCGCGCTCCCTTGCTTGGAGAGGGCCCATCGGCTGTCCGGGGGCCATCGCGTCTTGTTATCCGGGGCCCCGTGTCTTGTCGGGGCTTCGGTCGTGCTCGATCGAACTAGGTCGTCTCGTCTACCTCTCGACTACCAGCGGTAGTGAGCAAAGGCCTTGTTGGCCTCCGCCATCCGGTGGGTGTCGTCTTTCTTCTTGATGGTGCTTCCCTCACCGCGGCTGGCCGCGAGGAGTTCTCCGGCCAGGCGCTCAGCCATGCTCTTTTCCGACCGACCGCGGGCGAAACCGATCAACCAGCGCGAAGCGAGCGCAGTACGGCGCTCCGGACGAACCTCGATCGGAACCTGATACGTCGCACCACCCACGCGGCGGCTCTTAACCTCGAGCGCGGGCTTGGCGTTGTTGAGGGCCTGCTCGAAGACCTGAACGCCGGGCTGACCCGAGCGCTGCTCGAGCATATCAACCGCGTCGTAAAAAATCTTTTCCGCTTTCGACTTCTTACCGTCGTTCATCAGGTTGTTGATGAACTTGGTGACGATGCGGGATTCGAACTTCGGATCGGGCGGAGTCTCTCGCTTCTCAGCGCGGCTACGACGGCTCATCTAATTATCGCCTTACTTGGGCCGTTTGGCCCCGTACTTGGAACGACCCTGCCGGCGGGATTCGACCCCCGAGGCGTCGAGCGTGCCTCGGATGACGTGATACCGAACACCGGGAAGATCCTTTACACGACCGCCACGAATCAGGACGATCGAGTGCTCCTGGAGGTTGTGGCCTTCGCCACCGATGTAAGCCGTTACTTCAAAGCCATTCGTGAGGCGCACGCGAGCAACCTTCCGGAGCGCCGAGTTCGGCTTCTTCGGGGTCGTCGTGTACACACGCGTGCAGACACCGCGCTTCTGCGGGTTCTGCTGCAGAGCCGGCGCTTTGTTCTTCTTGACCTGCGCCTTGCGACCCTTGCGCACGAGCTGGCTGATGGTCGGCATTCCCACCTCTTACCGTGATAAAAAACGCGCCCTACTTCAGGCGCGCCGAGTCGGCGACCGCGAGGTTCGCGGAGGCCTTTCCGACAGAGCATGGAAAGGTAGAAACGGGTTCGGGGGGTGTCAACGGGCGATGGCCCTGTTCTTACAGGGGATTTCGGGGGCTCAGCTCTGGATCATCTCCGAAACGCGCTGAGCGAGGGCACGGATCGCCTCGAGGTTGTGGGCCCCTTCTGAAATGACCACATCCGCGTGCTCCCGCGAAGGCTCGACAAAGAGGTCGTGCATCGGCTGCACACGCTCCCTGTGCCACTCCAGGACCGCTGAGCGATCGCGCCCTCGCTCCTCACGATCCCGCTGAATCCGGCGCTCCAGCCGCTCCTCCTCAGTTGTCTGGATGAACACCTTGAGATCCATCAGCTCTCGCAGGCGATCGTCCCATAGGGTGAAGAGCCCCTCGATGAGCAGCACCGCGGCGGGCTGGACGACCGTACCGATCGGCCCACGGGTCTGAGACACGAAGTCGTACGCCGGCAACTCGACCGGTTGGCCACGCAGAAGGATCCCGACGTGCTCAACGAGCAAGTCGGTCTCCAAGCTATCGGGATGGTCGACGTTGACCTCGATACGGCGCTCGAACGGCAGGTGCGAGAGGTCATGGTAGTAGGCGTCGTGACGGAGCGTACACGACGACCCAGGCCCGAGGATGCGCCGAAGTTCAGACACGACCGTCGACTTACCCGACGCGCTCCCACCGGCAATGCCGAGGACGACCGGGTCCCGGCTTCCCGCGCCGGGCAACTCCGACACCGTCACGCCAGGACTACGGCAGGAGTCTTCCAGCCGAGCATCATCGCGCCAGAGGATCCGGACGGATCTGGAAATGGACGACGATCGGCTTGGAGCCTTTGCCGTCCTCCTTCAGCCATGGCGTACGGCCACCCTCCGGAACCCAGAGCCCTCTCCCCTTCCACCCGGCGTCCGGGTCGTCGATGCGCCCCTCGAATCCTTTCGTGTAGAAACCCAGCGGGTAGGGGATACGCAGCGTGACGAACTCATCGTCGACGAAGGCGTGGACGCCGTCGAAGAGGTTTCCAGTGGCAATCGGAACGTCTTCGCCCAAACCGAGAGAGTTGTGCTGATCCACCCACGTGTAGTAACTGGACTCGACGCTGTAGTCGGGCAGATCCTCGAAGCCGGGTCCGGGCAGGTCGTGAAGCGTCCATCCTTCCGGACAGTGGTCGCCCGTTGCCGCGGGACCGTTGAGCGGACCCTCACACCTGCGGCGATCGAACTCACCCAGGTGGCCGCTCCCCAGCGATGTCCAGACCACACCATTCTTGTCGATATCGGCCCCCCGGACGCCGAAGCCGGGCAGGGGCGGATGGTAGACCTCGGCCAGAGCTGTGCTCGGGGGATCGTCTCCGGGCGCCAGCCGAGTGATCGACCCGGGGTACCGAAAAGCATTGGAGCCCCAGATCGCGTCTCCTCGCGGTTCAGGCATGACGGCGTAGAAGCCGTTCGGGACCCGTCGATCCAGCTGAGGGTTCGGAGCCTCACCGGGCTCCGTCCACGCGTCCTGCCGACCGTTCCCGTTCGTGTCGAGGATCAACGGCGCCCAGCCTTGCGAGGCCGCAGCGTCTCCGGTCTCTAGGAAGCGCTCGGTGTCCAGCCAGCCCACGACATCACCCCCTCCACTCGTCCAGAGCGTGTTGCGCTCGTCATAGGCGAATTGGAGGTGATGCGTGCCGAAGCAGGTATCGACGAAGGTGTAGTCGCGCGTCGCCGGATCGAAGACGGCGAGGTGGCGTCCGGCGCGATCCTTGGGATAGAGCCGAGCGGAGGGGTGGTCCGACCCTTCCCTGCAAAAGGTCGGGTTCTCAGCACCGCGAATCCGGGCCGTGAGCCATACCCTCCCGTCCTGATCGAGCATCGGATTGTGGACGTTCGCCTTGCTATCCCAGATCCGCTCCTCTCCCCAGTACGGGGAGGGCGCGACGACCGGTGCGTCGTTCGTCGTGGGCGTGTCTTCGTCCCGCACGGGGAGGTGGAATACCGATGACTCGTTGGCCACCGGGTCGAGGATCGGCATCTCGTCGGTGCTGAGTTCCGGGGCTCCGTAGAATTCGCCGTACCCGTTGACGGTCGGATCCCTGCGGTCGGTGCCCGACAGGTCGTGCATGTAGAACTGCGCACTAGACCAGTCGCGAACCGTGGCGACGACGTTCCGTTCGATACCCGAAGGCCGCTCGGGGACATCGGCGGGTAGTTCCCCCGCCGCGACCCGATCCGTCCATTCGGCCAGGTACTTGAGAGGCAGACCATGAAGAGTCCGGGTCGCGATCCCCATCATGCTGCCTCCCGCCTGGCCGGATGAGATCCGTCGTGCCCATGCCTCCTCGGACGACTCGATACCCGCCAGCGCCTCGGGAAAGGTCCGGGTCGCCTCATTGCCGAGCTGATGGCAGCCCACGCAGCCCATGTTCTTCACCCACGTCAGGTAGAACTCCATGCCTCCGTCCAGGGTGGCGACTTCCTCCTCCGTGGGAAGATCCATCATGGAAAACCAGTACGCGGCCGGATACACCCGCGCCGCTGCCTCTGCACTCGGCGCCACGCTCGCGCTCAAGTTCATCCGTTGCCCTCGCTCGGCGGGCACCGCTTCCGAGTCGACCAGACCATAGCCCCGTACCCATATCCGGTAGCTCGCTTCGGGCAGGTCAGGCACCAGGTAGCGCCCCTGGTCGTCGGTGACGACGGTGCGGGCGAAGCGGGTGCCCAGCTCGTCGGTCTCGGCGATCACCCACACGCCGGCCTCGGGCCCCTCCGTGCTGGTGACGACGCCTGCGATGTCGTCGTCGTCCATCTCGATAGCCCCGCCCCTGCTATCGGTCTGACAGGCGACGAGGAGGGTGCCCAGAAGGACGGGGGCGATTCGGAGAGATGTGGTGAGCGTAATGATGGCCCCCGGAGACGATGAGAAGATGACACTTTGGCTACGGGGCGCCCGGCTCGCCAGTGACACTCGGCGTGGCCTGTGTCTGGAGAACGGCAAAAGACCCGGGCCGCTCTCGCGGCGGGCTACTCGAGCCCGAGGATGTCGCTCCCGTCGATGCCGAGGCCCGGAACCAGCTCTCCGGGCTCGGTGAGCGGAACGATCTCCTCGTCGTAGTACGACTGCTCGACCATGAACTCGACGTTCGAGTACCGATGGATACCGGTTCCCGCCGGGATCAGGTGGCCGATGATGATGTTCTCCTTCAGGCCCTTGAGGTCATCACGCGCACCGCGGACTGCGGCGTCGGTGAGCACCCGGGTCGTCTCCTGGAAGGAAGCCGCCGAGATGAACGACTCGGTCGTGAGACTCGCCTTCGTGATCCCGAGGAGGAGCGGTTCGCTGCGCGCCGGCTTCTTGCCGTCTGCGATCGCTCCCGTGTTGACCTTCCGGAACTCGGTGCGGTCCACGTTCTCACCTTCGAGAAGCTCGGTATCACCGGAATCCGTGACCCTGACCTTTTGCAGCATCTGACGAACGATCACGCCGATGTGCTTGTCGTTGATCTTCACGCCCTGCAGACGGTAGACCTCCTGAATCTCGTTGAGCAGGTACTCCTGCACCGCACGCGGCCCCTTAATGGCCAGAATGTCGTGCGGATTCACGGGACCCTCGGAAATCCGGTCACCGGCCCGCATCACGTCGCCCGTGTGGACACGCATGTGCTTACCGACCGGCACGTCGTAGGTCCGAGGCTCACCCTGTTCGGGCGAAACATGGACCTGACGCTTACCGCGCTTGATGTCACCGAAGCTGATCGACCCGTCGATCTCCGTAATGACTGCAGGATCCTTCGGGCGACGCGCCTCGAAGAGCTCCGCAACCCGCGGCAGACCACCGGTGATGTCACGCGTCTTGTAGACCTCGCGACTGATCTTCGCGATCGCGTCACCGAGTTCGACCTCGGCACCGTCACGGACGGTGAGCTGTGCGCCGACCGGCACGATGAACTCACGCAGCTTCTCGGCCTTCTTCGTGTTCTTCCGAATGATGATCGTCGGATGGAGCTTCTTCTCGCGGTCCTCGGTAATCACCATCTGGCGGCGACCGGTGGACTCGTCGAGCTCCTCCCGCATCGTATGATCTTCAACGATGTCCCGGAACTCGATCACACCCTTCGAGTCGGCGACCATCGGCTCCGAGTAGGGATCCCAGCTGAACATCAGATCCCCGGCCTCGATCGACTGGCCTTCCTCGATCACGATCGTCGCACCATACGGTACGGCGAGGCGACTTCGGACCGAGCCCTCCTTCGTCTTCAGGAGAATCTCACCCTCTCGTGACGTCACGATCGTGACGTCATCGGGAGTCGTGACCGTGGTCACACGCTCGAGCTCGATGACTCCGGCAATCTTCGACTTGCGCTGTGTCTGTGCGGCGATACGAGACGCGGTACCACCAATGTGGAACGTACGCAGCGTGAGCTGCGTGCCCGGTTCGCCGATCGACTGTGCGGCAAGAATCCCGACCGCCTCACCCACATCGACGCCCTGCATCGTGGCCAGGTTACGGCCGTAGCACATCTGGCAGAGCCCGCGCTTGGCCTCGCACGTGAGCACCGATCGAATGCGGACCATCTGTAGACCGGCCTCTTCAATCGCCTCGGCCTGCTCTTCCTCGATCAACGAGCTCGCCGGGACGATGAGTTCTCCGTCGATCGGGTCGTAGACATCGTCGAGAGCCACGTTACCGACAATTCGGTCACCCAACGGCTCGATGATGTCCTCGCCTTCCTTCAGCGCCGTCATCTCCAGGCCGAGGATCGTACCGCAGTCCTCGCCCGTGATCGTCATGTCCTGCGCGACGTCCACGAGACGACGGGTCAGGTATCCGGCATCCGCCGTCTTGAGCGCCGTATCAGCCAGACCCTTCCGCGCGCCGTGGGTGGAGATGAAGTACTCCACCACCGAGAGACCTTCGCGGAAGTTCGATTTGATCGGACTCTCGATGATCTCGCCGATGCCACCCGTCAGCTTCTTCTGCGGCTTGGCCATCAGGCCGCGCATACCAGCCAGCTGACGCATCTGGTCCCGGTTACCACGTGCGCCGGAGTTCATCATCATGAACACCGGGTTGAAGCCGTCGTGTGACCGCTCCAGGTGACGCACCATCGCGTCCGCGACGTCGTTGTTCGCGTGCGTCCAGGTATCGATGACCTTGTTGTAGCGCTCACCATTCGAGATGAAGCCACTGGCATATGCCTTGGTGAAGCGCGCGACTTCCTCGTCCGCTTCACGGAGGATCTCCGCCTTCTCCATCGGCACCTCGAGGTCTTCGATTCCGACGCTGATGCCACCAAAGGTGGCGTAGCGGAATCCGAAGTCCTTGATGTCGTCGAGGAACTCCGTGGTGCGGCCGAGGCCGGTCACCGTGAAGCACTCGAACACGAGGTCTCCGAGCTCACGTTTCCCGAACGTGTTGTTCAGGAAGCCGAGTTCGTCTGGAATGATCGAGTTGAAAAGCACGCGACCCGCGGTCGTGCGCTCCCAATGTCCTTCCGTGGCATCGATCCCACCGAAGTCCTTGGAGACCCAATACCAGACAGGTGACTGGAAGACCACTCGCTCCTGCGCGAGCGCCATCTCGACGTCCGCATAGGACGAGTATCGCGGAGCGTCGGAGAAGATCTGGTTCAGTTCCTCTTCCGCCTTCTCGCGCCGGCCCTTGGCAATCTTCGAATCGTTGAAGACCCGCTCCAGGTCGGAAATACGCAGACCCGGACTCGTCAGGTAGTACGATCCGATGACCATGTCCTGCGTCGGGGCCGCAACCGGGCGGCCGTTCGACGGAAGCAGGATATTGTTGGACGACAGCATGAGAACACGTGCCTCTAGCTGCGCCTCATAGGACAGCGGCAAGTGCACCGCCATCTGGTCACCGTCGAAGTCGGCATTGAACGCAGCACACGACAGCGGGTGCAGGCGAATCGCCTTACCCTCGACGAGTACCGGCTCGAACGCCTGGATGCCCAAACGGTGGAGCGTCGGTGCCCGGTTCAGAAGAACCGGGTGGTCCTTGATGATGTCCTCGAGAACCTCATAGACCTTGGGGTCGTTCTTCTCGACGATCTTCTTCGCGCGCTTCACCGTCTCGGCTTCACCGCGCTTCTCGAGCTCGTGGATGATGAACGGCTTGAAGAGTTCAACCGCCATCGCCTTGGGCAGACCGCACTGATGCAGCTTGAGCTCCGGACCAACCACGATGACAGAACGACCGGAGTAGTCGACACGCTTTCCGAGCAGGTTCTGACGGAAGCGCCCCTGCTTACCCT
>JBDGVS010000146.1:0-2488 GCA_039585535.1 Gemmatimonadota bacterium
AAGGGTGACTACGTAATCGAGGTGACCCAGTTCGGATACACGACGATGCGGACCCCGTTGATCGCGCTGGAAGCCGACGGGAGTGCCCTGCTCGACCTCGAGGTCGCACCCGCGCCGGTCGATCTGGAAGGCTTCGACGTGTCCGTCGAACGGGAGGCCCAGCGCGAGCTGGGGTCACTCGGGCTGACGCCGTCGGCGCTCGGAAGCCGATGGCTGGATCGCGAGGCCATCGAAGCAACGCCGGGACTTCCTCCGCTGCGTGCAGCACTCCGGAACCGCGGTATCGCCGGCGCCTCCTTCCCCGATGACTCGCACGCGCTATGCCTGCAGTTTCGGCGTGGAACCGGGTGCGCAATGATACTGCTGGACGGCGCTCCGCTGCCTCTGCACGTCGCCCTGGATCTGAGACTCGATGAGATGGGTGCCATCGCCGTGCTGACACCGAGCGAGGCCACCGCCATGTACGGCCAGAACGCGGCGGGGGGAGCCATTCTACTCTGGAGTCGGTAGGGCGGAACCTTCGGGGTATCCTGTCACATCCCCGTCGAGTCCCCCTCCCGGAGTCGCTCATGTCGTCGGTACCTCGCCCCCCGGAGCTCCCCTATGAAGAATGGGAAGCCACCAAGGCCACGCTCCATCTCGCGTCCCAGATCATAGGGAAGGTGAAGCTGGCGCGTCACCCGAAGCAGAGTCACTGGTGGCACGCCACGCTTCGGGCTACGCCGCGCGGAATCGGGACGCAGACGATTCCCGTGCCCGGCGGAAGCTTCGATATCGAGCTCGACGTGCACGACCTCACCATGAACGTTCGCGACAGCAGCGGAACACGGGATGGCTTCGACCTGCGAGGGACGTCGATTTCGGAGGTCTATCGCAACACGATGGATCTTCTACGCAGCATGGGGCACGAAACGGAGATCGTCGCCACGCCGTTCGACATGCCGCACTCGACGATCCCCTTCGCCGACGACACCGAGCACGCGAGTTGGGACCATGACGCGATCCTGCGGTGGTGGCGCGCCACGACGTTCGTAGACGAGGTCTTCCAGACGTTCTCCGGACGGTCCTTCATGCGAACATCTCCGGTGCAGCTCTTCTGGCACAGCTTCGACATCGCGGTAACCCGCTTCACGGGTCGACGCTCACCCTCCTTCGGTGAGGGCGGACGCCGATCCGATGTGGAGGCGTACTCGCACGAGGTCGTGAGCTTCGGCTGGTGGCCCGGTGATCCGGAAGTCCAGTTTCCGGCCTTCTACGCGTACACCGCCCCCGAACCGAAAGGCTTCGCTGATCGACCGCTTCAGCCGGAGAGCGCATGGTGGCAAGAGCTACCGGAGTCGCATCTGGCCCTCCTCCGATACGACGACGTGAGAGCAGCGGACGATCCTCGAGGGACGCTGCTCTCCTTCCTCCAGAGCGCTTCGGATGCGGCAATGGATACGCTGGCCCTGGAAGGATCGGAGACGCTCGGCACAGAGACACTCTGGTCCGAACTCGACGAGCGCTTTCCCCTCACCCGAGGGCGCGAGCGCGGCTAGCCGTCAGGCGAGTTCGACCGGTAGCTCTCGGACGCGTTGACCGGTAAGCGCGTAGAGCGCGTTCGTCACGGCAGGGGCGATCGGCGGCACACCGGGCTCGCCCACCCCGCCGGGGGCGTCTCCGCTCGGTACGAGCACGACTTCGATCTCGGGGGCCTCGTTCATGCGCACCATCTGGTAGTCGTGGAAGTTGCTCTGAACCACGCGACCGCCCTCGATACTGATGCGTCCGTAGAGCGTCGCGGTGAGCCCGAAGATGATTCCGCTGCGCATCTGTGCGTCCACGATCCTCGGATTCACCACCGTGCCGCAGTCGACGGCGCACCAGACGCGGTGCACCCGCAGACGACCATTGTCCACCGAAATCTCGGCGACCTGGGCGACATACGAGCCGAAGGATTCGACCACCGCGATCCCACGAGCGCGTCCCTCGGGAGGTGGGGAACCCCAGTCCGCAGCGGTTGCGGCAGCCTCGAGCACCGCCCGCTGCCTGGGATGATCCGTCAGAAGATCCCGGCGGTACGTGTACGGATCGACACCCGCGAGGTGAGCGAGCTCGTCGATGAAAGACTCCACCACGAAGCCTGTGTGCGTATGGCCCACAGCGCGCCAGAAGCCTACCGGGATCGGGAGATCGACCTTGGCGTACGTCATCCTCACGTTGGGCACGCGGTACGGCTGATTCGACGCCCCCTCCGTTGACGTCGGATCACGCTTTCCGGCGAAGCGCGCAGCGACGTTCGGGACCCAGTCCGGAACGAGGCGTTCGAGGATCGACTGTGAGGCCATCCGATGGCGCCACGCCGAGGGGTGACCCTCGGCATCGAGCGTCGCGGACAGCTCGTGGTACGACGCGGGTCGGTAGAAATCGTGCTGGATGTCGTCCTCGCGCGACCAGATCACCTTGACCGGGCCGTCCACCAGCCCCGCCAGCTGTGCCGCCTCATGCA
>JBDGVS010000146.1:2545-14327 GCA_039585535.1 Gemmatimonadota bacterium
CGGCCTCGCCTGCGCCCGACGCCTTTTCGGCGATCTGGCGAGCACCGAGTCCGATGACCGACGGGCTATTCTGGAACTGCGTGGGCGCCCACACGGTGCAAACGTCATCCCGAACCCATGCCGTGCAGTTCATCGGCTCCATCGGGGCGTGAGACAGGTACGGAAGCGAATACGTAACCTCGAGATCCGCTCCCGCCGCGAGGGCCGCGTCCGCGTCTCCGTCGGCCCGAACCTCACGGCCACCCGCGCGCGTCGCGTCACGCAGAATGCCTGCAATCATCGCGTCGTCGAGAAGCGGATCAGATCCGTCGTCCCATTCGATCGTCAGTGCATCGCGGCCCGCCTTGGCCGCGACATACCCACTCGCCACCACCGCCACCCCACTGTCGAGCTCCACGACCTCGTCCACACCTGCTACCGCGAGCGCCGGAGCGGGATCAAATGAGCGCACGCGCCCTCCGAACACCGGCGGGCGGGCCACCATGGCGATCCAAGCCTCGGCGGGGCCGGCATCGATCCCGAACACCGCCTGCCCGGTGACCTTCGCAGGAATATCGAGACGCGGCGCCGAACGGCCGATGAGGGTGAAGTCGGCCGCGTCCTTGAGCGTCACGACCTCTTCCTCTGGCACCTCCAGGGTCGCCGCGGCGCTCGCCAACGACCCGTACGTCAGTGTGGAACCATCCGGGGCCACGACCAGGCCGTCACGGGTGGTCAGCTCCTGAGCGGACACTCCCCATTGGCGAGCGGCGGCCTCCCGGAGCATCCAGCGCGCCGTCGCACCCGCTCGGCGCAGCGGTCCCCAGGACTGCATGACACTCGTGCTCCCACCCGTCACCTGCGTGCCACCCGCTCCGTACGCACCGTGAGCGGGCGCGAAGGCGAAGGCAACCTGGTCCCAGGCGACGTCGAGCTCTTCGGCCACCAGCTGTGGAAGCGCGGTCGACACCCCCTGCCCCATCTCTGAACGATCGACCATGACAGTGATGGAGCCATCCGTGTCGATGCGGACGTAGGCGTTCGGCGCGAACGTCGCGTCGGTCTCGGGCAGTCCCGGCCCTTGCCGCGACCGCCATACGATCCCGAGTGTGAGCCCGGCGCCAGCCACCACCCCGATCTTCACGAAGGTCCGGCGCGACACGCCACCGGTCATCGAAGCTCTCCTTCGGCTGCGGCGCCGTCCGCGGCGGCGGCTTCGCTACTGCCTGCACCGGTCACTTCGTCTTCGCGCTGGAGTTCGGCCGCCCGATGAATCGCACTCCGGATCGCATTGTACGCGCCACAGCGACACACGTTGCCCGACATCGCCGCGTCGATGTCGTCGTCCGTTGGATCAGGATTCCGAGCGAGCAACGCGGACGCCGACATGATCTGACCCGACTGACAGTACCCACACTGCGGCACCTGCTCCTCGACCCAGGCTCGCTGGACAGGATCCGCGCTCGCCCCTGCGAGGCCTTCGATCGTCGTGATCTCGGTCCCGTCGATCTGGGCGACGGAGAGCTGACACGAGCGGATCGGCTGCCCGTTCATCAGCACCGTGCACGCCCCGCACTGACCGATACCACATCCGAACTTGGTTCCAAGCAGCTGTAACTCTTCTCTCAGCGCCCAGAGAAGAGGGTGGTCGTCGCGGTCCACGACTGTGCGTGGACTTCCGTTGACGGTGAAGTCAGCCATGGTTCGCCTACGATCCTTTGTCGAAGACTACGTACCACTGACCCGACCTATCTCGACGCCAGATCGAATTGAACCTCCCAACGGTCTCCCCCGAGGCCGCACGCACTGGCCCTGAGGTCAGTGCCAGGTCACCGCTCTCCAATACCTGAACCAGATCGGGCGCCCACGAGAAGGGGGCGACTTCTCCTTCGAAGAAAGGCTGCCATGCGGCAGCGACCGCCTCGGCGCCGCGGATCGCTTCGGATCCCGAAAAAAAGACGGCGTCGGGATGCAGAAACGTACGGAACGCATCGAAATCTCGGTCGGCCATGCTCTTCGCGAATCCCACCTCACGAGCACGAACGTCGTCCGCTTCGGGACCGTCGAAGGGGACCGCTCCTTGCGCCCCGGCTCCGCTGGCGAAGCCGAGCATCACGACCGCCCACGCGAAGCCCGTTCGCCCGCCCGCCCGACCGATCCGCCCTACGGCGTCCATCGCTGGCCACGTCGGGCATACGCGATCCCGGCGAAGCCGATCACGTTGATCAACGGAATGGTGGGCGGCCCGAGCGGACCCGGATTCATGATCAAGGTGACGGCCGCCACACACATGATCATCGCGATCAACGCCCCCGCGTAGGTCGCCAGTCGAGGCACGAAGAGGGCCAATGCGCCGCTTACCTCCAGAGCTCCGATTACGTACACGAGCACACCGGGGTATCCCCAACCTTCGAAGTTGGCCACCCACATTTCGGGCTGCATGAACTTCGAGGCACCGGCGAGAAGCATGCCCGCCCCCAAGGCTGCGGTCACAACCCAAAGGAAAATCTGCCCGGCCTTCTTCGTCGTCCCGCCGTCACTCATCGTCATCTCCGTACGAGGCTCACCACCCTACCAGGGTGGCCGGACGCGGCCCGCCCGGCAACTAGCTGACCGGCCGCCCGAGTGCCTCCTGACCGCCGACGACCGGCAACGTGATCGAGGTGCGGGCCAGGTCGATACTGAGTTCGGTACCTGGCTCAGGCCAAAGAGTGAACTCGCGATCACTCGAGAAGATCAGGAGTCCGATCTGCTGGCCGGCGGGAACGATCTGGTCATCCGGCTGCAGATCGAAGGTGATCTCTCTGAATTCACCGGGCGTCAGGGGCGTACTCTCGCGGAGAGAGTTCGCGTTCTGCGGATCGGCCCAGCCCCGGGTGATCACGTTGTCGGTGATCGCGCCACCCTCGATCCAGGGAAGCGCAACGAGCCAGACCGACAGATTCGCAGCGGTAGCATTCGCAGCCACCCTCACCGTGACGTTAGTGACACCCGACAGGTGTACGTCCCGAGTCAGTTCGGGGGTCGCGTAGAGGAGCCGATTCATAGACTCCACCGCACCCGCCAGGGAGCCCCCGGGTTGCGCCACATCGTCTGCGAGCCCCTCGACGATGGACGGCCCCGCTCCGTCCGCCGAAAGCAGGCCCACACCGTTTCCACCCTCCCGTGGGTAGAGCGTCACGCCTTCGGACTCCGGATGCGGGTAATCGTCGTACGGGGTGGGATCGGTGTCCCCGACCCGCACGATCCACGACCGTGGGTCCTCTTCGACTCCGTTCTCGATGTCGTAGAGATAGCGCGTGAACCAGCGGTTCATCCGCTCGAGCGGCGGTTGGCCGCCGTGGCCGCCCTGGTGGTAGTAGACCTGAACCGGCACACCGCGCTCTTCGAGAGCCTGTGAGATCCGGAAGCTGTGCTCGGGCATCACGTTCCAGTCGTTGAACGCGTGCGCCATCAGCGTAGCGGCGCGGACACCGTCGATCGCATTGAGGTAGTCGCGACCCGCCCAGAAGTCGTTGTAGTCCCCGGTCACTCGATCCAGTCCAGCCGCCATCTCACCGTCACGAACCGTCGAGTCGCAATACGCGCGCCCTGCCGGATCACCGGAATTGATGAAGTCGTACAAGACGTCCACATCTTCGCCCAGGTAGCCCCCCGGCGATCGCACCAGCCCGTTCGAACGGTAGTAGTGGTAGTACGACGTATTCGGAGCGACCGGGATGATCGCCTCAAGTCCCTCCACTCCCGTCGTGGCCGCCGCGAGAGGGAGGGTGCCGTTGTACGACGTCCCCGTCATCCCGACCTTGCCGGTCGACCAGTACGCTGAGACCTCTTCCCCACCCTCGGCCTCCGTGAAGCCGCGCGCGCGCCCATTGAGCCAGTCGATCACGGCCTTCGGTGCCAGCGACTCGTTCGTGCCGCCGACCGTTGGGCAACCTTGAGAGAGTCCTGTTCCCGGCGATTGCGAGTGGACGACGGCGAATCCTCTCGGAACCCACGTAGCCACGTGGGAATTCTCGATGATCGGTCGACGACTCTGGTGCTGGATCGACGGCATCTCTCCGCGCGGTGGCGGCACCTCACCGATCTCGTGCCGCACGTTCCAGAAGAATTCAGATTGGGCCGTGCCGGTCCCCGAGTAGTACGGCGACGACTCATAGATCACCGGGACCCGGAGCTCCTCGGTATCGGTCTGGGCCGGGCGGGATACGTCCACGTGCACGCGATCAGGACGACCGTTCCCATCGGAGTCGAATTCGGTCTCGACCCAAAGGTCGTGGCGGATCCACGACTGAGGATCTGCGAAGCCCTCGACGATCTGAGCCTGACCATCCACGAATACGGGCACCGTGGGATCGCCGCTCGCTGTTGCGGCCGACGTCGTGGGCACCCCCGACGTCGCATCAGAGGTGCCCCCCGACGGACCAGGAGCCTGTCCGGGTTCCTGCGCGCCGGCACAGCTGGCGAGGAAGAACGAGGCGAGCGTGAGCAACGGGGCGCGACAGGTGGTCGGAGCAATCATTCGAATCGAGTCGAGGAAGGGGTATGAGGGTCCTCATACTCCGGGGGCCCTCCGAAAGTACCGCTGTCCCCACGACCACCAGCGGATCAGATCTCGAGTTCGAACTGAAGCCCGGTGAAGGTCAGTCGGTGGTGAGGGGTGAGTCCGAGCTCCTCGATGGCCGCTCGATGTTGCGCGGTCCCATATCCCGCGTTGCGGTCCCATCCGTAGCCGGGGTATCGGACGGCGAGTCGGTGCATGAGTCGATCACGAACGACCTTCGCCACGATGGATGCACACCCGATCGAATGGATCAGCGCGTCTCCGCCCACCACGGCGTCGTGCTCCCGCTCCAGCCACTTCACCGGAAGTCCATCCACAACGATATGATCCGGTGCCCGGCTCAAATGGTCGAGTGCCCGCTGCATGGCGACGGTCGTGGCGCGCAGGATGTTGCGGCGGTCGATCTCCCTCACAGATGCGGCGCCGACCCCGACGGCGAGCGCCGAGTCCATGATCGCCGCGTGGAGTTCTTCCCGTATGCCGGGAGAGAGCTGCTTCGAGTCGTCGGCGCCCTCCACATGGACCCCCTGCGGAAGAATGACCGCGGCTGCCACCACAGGACCGGCCAACGGCCCCCGCCCCGCCTCATCCACCCCCGCGACCAAATGACCGCGGCCCCAGAACCGGCGCTCGTACTCGAGCAGGTCCTGGGGCCGCGTCGACCCTTGAACTTCCGGCTTCAACGCCGGGGTCCGATCAGCGTGCGGTGCGCTTCTCCGCAATCCGGGCGGACTTACCGCGACGGCCTCGGAGGTAGTAGAGCTTTGCGCGGCGTACTCGACCACGGCGCATGACTTCGATGCCGCTCACGGTCGGTGCCTGGAGCGGGAAAATACGCTCCACGCCGATGCCGCTCGAGATCTTGCGGACGGTAAAGGTCTCGTCGACCCCGCCGCCCTTACGACCGATGCAGACACCTTCGAATGCCTGAATGCGCTCTTTCGTACCCTCGCGGACGAGGTAAAGCACTCGGACCGTGTCACCGGGTGCGAACTCCGGGATGTCGTCCCGCAGCTGCTCTTGCTCAAGTTGTTTGATGATGTCCGTCATGACCGACTCCAATGACACGCCTTAGGCGTTCCGATACAGACTCCTAAACTAACGCCCGGCGCCAAGGCGGTGAAGTCCCCAAAGGCCACCATCTCGCCGTGGCGCGGTGTCCGGTGTCGGGCGACCTTCTGAGCCGAGATTCACGCCTCCCGCGGAGCCACCATGTCGACACTGAGCCGATTCGCCCTACTCGCCGGAGCCGCATTCGTCACCGCGTGCTCGGGTGCGGATGCGAAAGATACCCCTGACTCGTCAGTAGCTGCCGGTGTCTTGGCCGATGCCACCCAGAGTCGAGCCGCACGGCTCGAGACCCTGCTTTCGACCCTGGCCGCCGACTCCATGGAGGGTCGGGCCACCGGGACGCCGGGTACCGGGCGCGCCGCACGCTTCCTGGCGGCAGAGCTCGAACGATACGGTATCGAAGCGGCAGGCGATGACGGCTACTACCAGACCGTCCCTCTCGCCCGTGCCGCACTGCCGGGCCCGAACGGGCCCCGCCCCGGCTTCGTCCTACCCTCGGAAACGGTGGACTTCGATACGATTCCCGCGGACCGAATCGTTTCGAACGAGGTGAATGTGATCGGGATCATTCGGGGCTCAGACCCGATGGTCGCGGACGAGGCAGTCGTAATCGGAGCGCACTACGACCACGTGGGAATCAGTACCCCCGTGGCAGATGAGAACGGCGTGATGGACTCGATCTACAACGGCGCGGACGACGACGGGTCGGGGACCGTGGCCATCCTGGAGATCGCCCGCGAGTTGGCGGAGGGCACTCCCCCCCGGCGGACGGTCGTGATTCTGCTGAGCACCGCTGAGGAGTTCGGCCTGCTCGGCACCTTCTGGTACATCGAGAATCCTGTGGTTCCGCTCGACCAGACGGTGGCGAACCTCCAGGTCGAGATGATTGGCCGGCCAGACGACGTCGCCGGTGGCTTCGGCCGCGGGTGGCTGACGGGATACGAGCGCACGACGATGGGGGATCAACTGGCAGCCGCCGGCTCCCCCATCGTGCCGGACCCGCGCCCGGACAAGGTGGACTTCGCTCACATGACGGCGCTCGTCGATGCCGCGGTGGAGGCGGTGCGCTTCCTGGCAGATGGTCCGACGCCAGAGTGGAAGGAAGGCGGCCGGGCAGGATTACCGGGCGGCTGACTACTCCTCCAGGAGCTCCGGACGTCGCGCGCGCGTGAGGCGGTCGGCCGCTTCTTCTCGCCATGCGACGATCTTCGCATGGTCACCGGAGCGCAGGACTTCCGGGACGACGTGGCCTCGATACTCCGGGGGCCTCGTGTACGACGGCGCGGATAGCCGCCCGGCGTCGTAGAACGAGTCCGTCGCCGCGGCATCATGGTCGCCTATGGCGCCCGGCAGCAGACGGACCACCGCGTCAGTGATCGCGAGCGCGCCGATCTCCCCGCCGGAAAGGACGAAGTCCCCTAGCGAGATCTCCTCGGTCGCCAGCTCATCTGCGACGCGCTGGTCGACGTCCTTGTAGTGCCCGCATAAGAGCGTCAGTTCGCCCGCCACGCTGAACCGCACGGCGTCGGCGTGGGTGAAGCGGCGTCCACGAGCAGACAGCAGAACGATCGGGCCCTTC
Source organism: Gemmatimonadota bacterium (assembly GCA_039585535.1). GTDB lineage: Bacteria > Gemmatimonadota > Gemmatimonadetes > Longimicrobiales > Gaopeijiaceae > UBA2589. The sequence goes on from JBDGVS010000146.1 coordinate 9,739, forward strand.
GGAGCCAGTTCGTCGAGCGCCTCGAAGAACGGCTCAGGCTTCATCACCATCCCGGCACCCCCGCCGTAGGGCAGATCGTCCACGGTCCGGTGTTTATCGTGGGTGTGATCTCGAAGGTCCACGAGGTTGTACTCGACCAGGCCGGCTTCGGCTGCCCGGGCCGGGATCGAGAGGCCGAGAGGTCCCTCGAAAAAGGGTGGGAATATTGAAACGATGTTGATCTTCACGACGGCGCTCTTTTCTCTGCAGCGCCCTGGAGATCCAGAAGCCCATCGGGCGGATCGATCACGAGTCGTCCTTCGTCGACGTCGACCTCGACCACGATCTCCGGGCGATAAGGGACCACGAGGACGCCCTTGGCCCCCCTCACCTCGAGCAAGTCGGTGGGCCCAGCATCGAAGACCTCGGTGACCACACCGATTTCGTGCCCGTCCACCGTGACCACAACCATGTCGAGCAGCTGGTGATAGAAGACTTCGCCCTCGGCCAGGGGCGCGATGTCCTCGATCGCCTGAAAGAGGTACCTCCCGCGCAGGAGGTCGGCCTGGGTACGGTCTTCTACGCCCCCGAAATGCACCAGAACCCCGCGCTGGAAGGGCCGCGACGAGACGATACGCAGCGGAGGGAGATCGGGATCCGGCACGTCGGCCTCGGCCTCCCCCAACAACAAAACCACCCCGGGCGCGAATGTGCGCTCGGGGTGGTCCGTAAGAGGCCAGACGTAATACTCGCCCTTGGTGCCGTGGGGCTTGTTCAGATGCCCAACAACGAGATGACTCGGGTCACGGCGACCCATCTGACGGTTGAGATGCCCGAGGGTTACTCGGACTTCTTCTCGTCCTCGGCAGCAGCCTCGGCCTCAGGAGCGTCGTCCGCGGCTTCCGCGGCAGGCGCCTCTTCGGCCGCGTCGGCAGCAGGTGCTTCCTCTGCAGCTTCAGCAGCGGGTGCTTCCTCGGTCGCAGCGGCCTCGGCTTCCTCGGTCGCAGCGGCCTCGGCCTCCGCAGCGGCAGCAGCTTCCGCTTCAGCAGCGGCCGCAGCAGCGGCCTCCGCAGCCGCAGCGGCTTCCGCTTCTGCCTTCGCATCGGCGATCACCTTCTGCTCCGCCGCACGCGCTGCGAGTTCCTCCGCACGCTTGGCCTTACGCTCTTCAGCGTCGACCTCACCCAGAGCAACCGTTCCGTCTCCGCCACGACGAGCCTTCGTGATCAGCGACTTGACCGTGCCCGACGGGCTCGCGCCCTCGGAAAGCCAGTGGTCGACACGCTCGAGGTCCAGAACGAGGCGCGCGGGATCCGTCGTCGGCTTGTAATAACCGAGCGTCTCCACGAAGCGACCGTCGCGAGGAGAGGCGCTGTCAGCGACGACAACCCGGTAATGGGGCTTCTTCTTCCGGCCCATCCGCCGGAGTCGAATACGTGCAGGCATCTTCGTTTTCTACTGTGTTTGTCTTCGTTTCCGCAGAGCGAACCGCCGCTCTACGCCGTCACCGTCCGGTGGAATCCGGAAAGTGGATAGACGCAAACAATAAACGAGTTGCCGAAGGCTGTACAGCGACCCGAGCTACGTCCACACCTCGCCAAAGAGACGGAGGAAGTTCGTACCGAGGACCTTCTCCACCACAGTGGGGGCGTGACCGCGCTCCAGAAGCATCTCGCCGATCGTCTCCATCCGACGTGGATGGTTCAGCTCCGGGACATACGGGACGGTGTCTTCACGCGGTGCGGCGATGCCTGCGGCGGCACGCTGGGCCGAGACCGCATCGAAGCGCGTCATGAAGTCACCACCCACATCGAGGGGGACAATCCCCTGGTCACTCCCGATGCCCACGTGATCCTCGCCGCACACGTTCAGCGCATGCTCGACGTGCGTTATCACGTCCTCAGCGGTCGGTGCCCCACTCGGATTGAGGAAGGGCATCAGATAGATCCCCACCACACCCCCACGCTCGGACAGGAGCCGAAGCGTCTCGTCGTCCTTGCTCCTGGGATGGGAGTACACGGCGCTGCATCCGGAGTGAGTGATCGAGACGGGCCCGGCAGAAGCCGTAATGCCATCGAGGGTCGTCTGGCGGCCGCAATGCGATAGGTCGACCAGAATTCCCAACTCATCCATCCTGGCGACGGCCTCGCGACCGAGGGCGGTCAATCCATCGTCAGAGGCCGCGAGGCTCCCGGACCCGATCAGATTCTGGACGTTGTAGGTGAGCTGGATGATCCGCAGCCCCTGAGCGTAGTACGTGTCGATCCGGTCCAGATCATCTTCGAAGGGGACCCCGTCCTGAAAGCCGAAGATGATGCCGAGCTGCCCTGCTGACTTCGCCTCGACGATATCGGCCGCCGACTCCACCAGTCGGAAGACGCCCGGGTTACTGGCCACCTCTCGAGCCCAGGCCGCCATCTTCTCGTTCGTCGCTTCGAACTCGGAAAGATCCGCCGTCGGTCGAGCGTTGACCGTGAGATTCAGGGCGGTGATGCCCGAGCCACGCACGGCGTCGAGCGCCGCGGCGCTGAGTGGCAGGCCTTCCTGGGGAATGTTGAACTGGATCGGTCCGGCGAGGGCGTCGATGACGACGGCGTCGTCGTACCCGGTCCAGGCATCCACCATCTGCCCAGCACCCGAGCCGCCGGCACCTTCTCTGGAGCAGGCCGTGGTCCAGGGCACGAGCGCCGCAGAGCCCGCCAGTCGCACGAAGTCGCGCCGATTGAGGGGTCCCATTCGTTGAATCGTCATCTGGGCATTATGGGTCAACACCATCACGGCGGCACCCCCCGCGTGAGTGGCGGGAGCCCAGCCAAACGGTATCTTCGCGGCAGCTGAGAATCGCCTGAGGTACGGTGTCCCGCACCGGCCTGATCGCCTCCCCTAGCACGAGTACCTGTGTCCAACACGATCGACCGCCTCAACGCCGCGCTCGAAGGTCGCTACAAGGTCGAGCGCGAACTCGGCCAGGGTGGTATGGCCACCGTCTACCTCGCCGACGACCTGCGCCACGAGCGCAAAGTCGCCATCAAGGTGCTGAAGCCCGAACTGGCCGCCGTCGTCGGGGCCGATCGATTCCTCGCCGAAATCAAGACGACGGCGAATCTGCAGCATCCGCACATCCTGCCGCTCTTCGACTCGGGAGAGGCTGACACCTTCCTCTTCTATGTGATGCCGTATGTCGAAGGGGAGACGTTGCGCGACAAGCTCGACCGTGAGAAGCAGCTTCCGGTCGACGAGGCACTCGGAATCGCGACCGCAATCGCCAACGCACTGCAGACGGCGCACGAAGCTGGCGTCATCCACCGGGACATCAAGCCGGCCAACATTCTTCTGAGCCGGGGGGAACCACTCGTCGCGGATTTCGGGATCGCTCTCGCCGTCGGAGCGGCCGGAGGGAATCGCCTCACGGAAACCGGCCTCAGCGTGGGCACGCCCTACTACATGTCTCCGGAGCAGGCCACCGGCGACCAGGTCGTAGGTCCGGCGAGCGACACTTTCGCGCTCGCCTGCGTCCTTTACGAGATGCTCGTCGGCGAGCCGCCGTACCCGGGGACGACCGCTCAGGCGGTGTTGGGCAAGATCATCCAGGGTGTGCCGGTGTCGGCAACCGCGGTTCGAAAATCCATCCCGTTCAACGTGGATGCAGCGATCCGGAAAGCACTGGAGAAGATCCCGGCGGACCGTTTCACCGGAGCTCGTGACTTCGCCTCGGCGTTGTCGGACCCAGGATACCGTCACGGAGCCTTGCTTGCGGGAGTGGCGGGATCGGAAACGGGTGGGCGTTGGCGCCTGGTGGCCATGGCCTCGACCGCCTTGTCCGTGCTCCTCCTCGGAGCCCTGGCCATGGCCAGCCTTCGCCCGGCGGAGCCCGCCGGTGTCGAGCGTTTCGCGATGCGGAGCACCCCGGGGCAGCTCACCAACTACGAATTCGACATTTCCCATGACGGTCGCAGCCTGGTGTACCAGGTCGTCGCCGACGGCATCCCGCATCTGGTCCTGCGGAGGCTCGACAGCCTCGAACCCACGGAAATCCCGGGCACCCGGGACGGCTTCGGCCCGATACTTTCGCCCGACGCGAGCGAAGTCTCCTTCATCACGAATTCGACGTTGAAGGTCGCACCGCTCGGCGGTGGTGTTGTGCGCACGGTGGCGGACTCCGTCTTCTGTTGTAGCCGGTGGGGAGAAGACGACTTCATCTACTTCTCCAAGCCGGACCGAACGATCGCCCGGGTACCTGCGGATGGCGGTGAAGTCGAGACGCTCACGGACAATGAGAACGAAGGCGATGGCTCACACGGTGACTTCGAAGTTCTGCCCGGTGGCAAAGCGGCGGTCTTCACCGTGTGGGGTGATCCGGTGCGGGTCGATGCCCTGAATCTCGAGACGGGCGCTCGTCACACGGTCACGGCCGGCCTGAAGCCGTACATCACCGTAGACGGAGACCTGATCTTCAGCTCTCTGGAGGGACAGATATTCGCAGCTCGCTTCGATCTCGACACGCAGGAGCTCATCGGCGCCGCGGTCCCCCTGGTCGAGGGGGTCCGGGTAGACGGTGACAACTGGCCCTTCTATGCAGTGGCCCCGAGCGGGTCTCTCGTTTACTGGAG
>JBDGVS010000147.1:0-6616 GCA_039585535.1 Gemmatimonadota bacterium
CGGCCCGGTGACCGTGGGCGCCACGCCGCCGACGCCGCGGGTGCCGCGAAGCCCGGCTTCGACTTCCCGCCAGCCGTCGATGACACGGACGCGTTGGGGTGGACGCTCGACCGTCACCGCCTGCAGCTCCCCTGATACCGAGGGCAGAAGCCGCGGAGCTTCCTCGGGCGCACGAACGATGATATGCGCCTGGCTGCCCAGCGTGCGCTCGATAATGCTCTCCTGCAGGCCGGTGATGAGGGCCGAGAGGAAGATGATGACGCCCACACCGACCCCTATGCCCGCCAGAATGAGAGCGGTCTGGGCTCCCTGGTCTCGGAGGTAGCGCAGCGCGACGAAGAGCTCGAATGGCACGCCGGTCAGCTCCTCGGGGCGCCGGTCTCATCATCCGCGGCGCGCACTGAACTGCCGATATCGTCCCCGGTCACGTCGAGTGCCACGCGCGTTTCCGGTTCCAGCCCCGCAGTAATCTCCACGTACCCAACCGCGCGCAGGCCTACAGAAACGTCCAGGCGGGCCAGCTCGCCGTCTCGGATCACGCCGACCCAGGGCTGACTCGTTCCGAGACCCTGGACCGCGTCTTCGGGGAGAACGCTCGCCCCTTCCTTGCGACCCGTTTCGATATTGACCGAGACCGTCATGTCGGGAAGGAGGTAGGCTGGCGGGTCCGGGATGGAGAGCCGTAGCTCGACCGTGCCCTGAGACGCGTCGACAGACGGGGCGATCAACGCCAGCATGGCGGGGAATGTCTGGTCCGGAAACGCATCGGCGGACGCCACCGCGGCGGCACCGAGATGGAGACGTCCCAGATTTTCTTCACCTGGGAAGACCACGAGCTCGGTGGCCCCCTCGAAGGCGACTTCCATGACGATCCGTCCGGGGGATAGGGCGTCGCCGGGCTCCACCGACCGGGTGAGGACGATCCCATCGGCCGGTGCGGTGATCCGAGTTAGAGCCAGTCGAGCCCGAGCCGCCTCCAGCGTGGCCCTGGCACGGGTTACGGTGGCGGGCTCGCCAGTGCTGTCCATCGTCGCACGCAGCGACGCCAGCCGGCTCGCCGCGTCCGCGGCCCGCTGTTCTGCCTGCTCCATGCGCTGCGGATTGAATCCGCCCTCTTCGACGACGGCCCGGATTCGCTCCAGGTCTCGTGCAGCCTGTGCCGCCTCACGTTCGGCCTCGGCGACGGCATGGCCGGCCGCTGCTTCCGTTTCCGTCAGCGCAGCCTCTGCCTGACGCACGGCGGCTGCGGCCTCTCGGTCCTCGAGTCGCAGGAGGACATCCCCACGGGAGATTCGGTCACCCTCCCGGACTCGAACCTCAGTTACGGTGCCCGCGATCGACGCGCCGAGCGTAGCACGTGAGGGAGGACGCACCCGCCCTACTACGGCCAGGGTCTCGACGATGTCGCGGCGCTCGATCGTCACGGTGCGGAGCTGAGCGGGTGTGGTCATCCTCCACACACCCAGGGCGACAGCCACGATCACGAGGGCCCCGATGATCCAGCGTGTTCGAAAGATCTTCAGGAGACTGCTCTCGGTGTCCGTCATCGCGCGCGGGATGGAGTCGGGTGGGAGCCCTCGACGCGGAGGACGCTCTATGCGGAAGATGAAGCAGGCCGCGCCGGCGGGCCACGCCCCGTTCGACGATGCTCCGGCATGACGTTCGCCCCTGGCTCTCTCCCGGAACTACCCGTCCCCGTCGGTAGCTTGCGCGAAGTACGCCCGAAACGCCGCACCACTGCCCGGGGGCAGACGGAGGTCGACCTGACGATCCGGAGGCGTCATACCACGGAGGTACTCCGGGTTGAGCCAGGCGATCTCGTCTGTGCTCCGGCCTGTCGCTCGAGCGATCGTCGCGAAGCTGACCGACCCCTGCACGGCGATCGTTTCGAAGTCGAAGGGAGACACTTGTGGTGTCGAGTAGCCGTATGCGACCGGGTCCGACGCGACGATCACGGCGCCCAGAAAGTTCGGTACGAACGCCGCAGTTTCCGTCGGCAGCACGTTCCGCAGAGCCCAGTACACAGCGTCCGAGGGCTCCACGTCGGGGAGATAGCGTTCGATCAGGCCGTCGATTCTTTCGGGCCCGGCGTTGTAGGCCGCGAGTGCGAGGAACCAGGAGCCGTACTTCCCACGGAGAAAGTCGAGATACTGGGCAGCGGCGCCGGTAGACACGAACGGATCTCGGCGGTCATCGACCAGAGGTGTGACCTCCACGCCGAGGTCGCGGGCTGTCGGCGCCATGAACTGCCACATCCCTACGGCGCTGGCTGAACTGACCGCGGTCGGGCTATACCCGCTCTCGATCACCGGCAGGTAACGGAGTGAGGGCGGCAGGCTCCTCTCGTCGAGCGTGACGTCCACGACCGCAGCGAACGATGTCATCCGCTCCAGATACGTGGGCATCGACCGCGAAAACGTCGAACTCCACTTCTCCACCCACACCTCGACTTCCGCTGCGAATGGCGGGTGGTGAAGCATCGGTGACGCGAGGATCTCGTCGTCGATGCCGTGAAAGCGAGGTGGTAGCAGTGGGTGGGCCGCCGTGACCATTCCCACGCGGTTGGCGCCAAGAGCGACAACGTCGGGCATCACCTCGACCGCCTCCACCACCCGAGGGGGCTCGGCCTCCTGCAGAGAGCCTCCAGCCGCGACCAGCCGCACGGTGCCCAGGGTGACGGCGCACGCTCCCATGGCCAGCCAGACGGCTGGGCTCAGGATTCTTCCTTCCTCTGGGATCATCGTCTCACTCGCTTCGCGTCGTCGTCTTCTTCTTGGACGCCCGAATGGACTCTCGGGTTGCGCCTGCAACTCCTCGGGCCCCGATGGCGTCCAACGGAATGCATGCACGTACCAGGGCAGGGAGGCACCCAGTGGTGGAAGAGTCGATCCAGGCGGTCACAGAGGACGAGCACGCCCACGAGGAGTTGCCGGACGCGCGCCAGCGGCTCGCCCAGCTCTCCACCGCCCTCGCCCAACTCGATGTCGATTCGGACACGACGGCGCTCGTGCCGGTGGAGTCGGTGGCGCCGATGGTCTCGGCGATCATGAAGGCGCTGGGGCAGGCTCCGCAGAAAGAGTCGAGTGAGGCGCTGGCAGAGTCCCGGCGGCAGGCGATTCGCGAGGAGGCCATTGAAGAGGCTCGAGCCCGGTATCGGCTGTCCCGAGTCGGATCGGGAAGCATCGCGGCGGTCGCCACGACACTCTGGCTCGTACCTCAGTTGGTCACGGCCTTCGGAGGCGAAGCTGTCGTCGCCGCACTCCAGACCTCGATTCTGGCGCCGCTCTTCGCGAACGCCTTCTTCGATCCCGTCGCGTTCGGTCTGTCCCTTTACGCCTGGTTCTTCTTTGGGCTCACCGGGCTCATGGAGCAGAACGACCGACGACGCATCGACTGGGTGACAACGGACGCTGCTCGAAGCTCTCTCCTGAAGCGTGCCGTGCTCGCCGCTCGACAGCGCGGTGAGCAGGACTCGATCACCAAGGCCGATGTGCGGGACGCGCTCGGGCGCGGTCTGCGACCCTCGTTCGCCCTCCGTCTGGTCGGAGCGCGAGACGTGTCGGCGTCCTTCCTCGATCGCGTGACGAGCTTTCACGTCTCGGAACTGGCGTCGCAGGGCGTGCTGGCCCCGTCGACTCAGGCGTCGCTCAGCCCGCGGTATCTGGTGGCTGAGGAAGTGTCCCGCGAACTGAAGCCTTGAACGGGGCGGTGCTCTCGTGAGGCCCGCGGGGCTCGACAGGCGTCAGTTCCAGTTGACGAAGGGCATCACCCGGTAACGGGCCTTGTTCTTCGCGATGTTGATGAGTCCCACCTGCACCCCGTGCAACTCGTCGGCGATGTTCAGGATTCCAATCGTAAGCCCGTTCTGTCGACCCATCGTACGGTTGAACGCGCTCACGGAGACGCCTCTCATCGTGCCGTCCTCGATCGCCTTGAAGTAAGCCGGGGCGAGTATGAGGGCGTTGATGTCCTGCGCCCCGAAGCCGAGTCCGATCGAGACACCGGTCATCGCGCGGGCGCCGACTCCCATGCCTCCGATTGCGAGGCCTTTGATCTCTCCGCCCGCTCCGACGCCGACGCCGCCGATTGCGACCCCGGTGATGTCTCCTTCCGCACCTACGCCGAGCCCTCCGATCAGAAGGCCCTTCGCGTCCCCTCCGGTGCCGACTCCGATGCCCCCAATGCCAATTCCCGACAGGCCCTGACCCGCACCACCGCCCACACCACCGAGCATGAAGCCACGCACGTGACCGCTCGCCCCCGCTCCGACACCGCCGAGCAGGATGCCCGAGACGTCACCGCCCGAGCCGGCGCCGAGGCCCCCGATCATGATCCCGGACATGCCGTCGCCGGCGCCCATTCCCAATCCGCCGACCATGATCCCGGATAACTCTCCGCCACTGCCCATCCCGAGCACGCCGACGCCGATCCCACTCAAGTCGCGGTCCGCGGATACGCCGACGCCGATGGCGACACCCTCGATATCGCGCGCTCCCGTGAGTGGCAGCCCCAGGGCGATTCCTCTGACGCTCCCACCGTACGCGTCGCTATAGGGATCCCAGAGAGTGGCGTTGATGCCGCGGACTCGTTGGAGTTCACCATCCCGGAAGTTCAGCCGGAGTCCATCGAGTCGTGGCACATCACCGATTCCGAGCCCCACGTCGCCTGCTGCCAGCTTGAGACCCTGCGCGGAAAGCGGCCCCACGGTGGGTCCGAGGGCAGTCAGGGTGGCCAGGGTTAGTACCCCGAAAATCGTCCGAGGAAAGGGCGAGCTGTTCATGCGATCCGGTTGCCGAGGAGGTGGCTCAGGCGAGGTTGGGGTAGGTGCGGCACTACGCAACGACCAACGTCCGGGATTCGGGAGTCTTCAAGAAATGAGTGACGTCGACGAGCGCTTCATGAAACGATGCCTCGATTTGGCGCGGGCGTCGAAGCAGGCGGGCGAGTCCGCAGTGGGGTCACTTCTCGTCAGAGACGGCGTAATCGTGGCCGAGGCCGAAGAGGCAACGCGGCGCAATCTGGACCCGTCGGCTCACTCCGAACTCGAGGCGATCCGCCTTGCGTGCAAAGAGCTCGGGACCACTGATCTCTCCGACTGCACGATGTACACGACCGTCGAGCCCTGCTTTCTTTGCGGGTACGTTATCCGCACGGTCGGTATCCCACGTGTCGTCATGGCTACGGACTGCGGTGAAATAGGATCGGTGGGTTCGCGGTATGCTTTCCTGACCGATCCAGGCTTCGAAGGCTGGCCGAAACCGCCCGTCGTAGAGCGAGGGCTGATGGAGACCGAAGCTCGAGAGCTCCGGGGCGGCTGAAGCGCGGGATAGAAATATTGGCCGTTGTGACCGAACCCTGGCCGGGATCGTGGGTACAGCGCGCCTACCACCTACTCATGAGGAACCAAGATGAAGGCAGTTCAATACGCAGCGGGCTTCGCGCTGGTGCTGGCAGGCGCCGCGTGCGGTGGGGGAATCAGCGTCACGAGCGATTGGGATCCGTCGTTCGACTTCGCGCAGGCGGAGACGTTCGTGGTCCTTGGCGAGACCGGCGGCGACGACCTGCCCGCCCTGCAGGACGCTCGGGTCAAGACCGCTCTCTCGAAGATCATGGAGGCGAAGGGTTTCCGTGAAGTGACGGACACGTCGATGGCCGACGTGGCGGTGGGGTATCAGTTCACCTCGGATCAGCGCAGCTCGTACCAGACAGTGAACACCGGCTGGAGTAGCTACGGCTACGGTGGCTACGGTGGTTGGTATCGGTACGGCGCGTATGGCCCGTCGATGACGACCTCCCAGACCACGGAGCGGCGCTACGAGGTCGGGGCGCTCATGATCGCGATCTTCGATACGGAGGCGCGTGCGATGGTCTACCACAGCACGGGAACCAAGGAGCTCAGCCGCGATCAGCTGAGCCCTGACGAGTGGCAGCAGCGTATCGACTATGCCGTCGAGGACATCATGATCGACTTCCCACCGGGAAGCTGATGGACTGATGCCGATCGGATGGTCCGATCGGCTGCGTTCGTGGTCGAGTGAACCGGCCCCGGCACCGTGAGGTGCCGGGGCCGGTTTCGTTCTCGTTCGAAGCGCGCCGGACGTCCGCGATCAACTCGATGACCGTTCGTCCGCACTCGACGTGAAAAGAGCCCGGCACCCTTTCGGATGCCGGGCTCTCGACCGACCTGTGGTCTACGCCGGCGAGCCGGCGGGGGTCCTACTGCTGCATTGCGATACCGCGGAGCACGACCGCGAGCTTCGCCATCCGGTCGGCGTCGCCGCCGAGCTGGCCGGCCCGGATCTGGACCACGTCGGCCTCGAGCTCCGCTGCGAGATTGGTCATCGCCATCGCGGAACCACCGTTGAGTACGCCCTGGATCTCCTCGGCCCGGTCGTTCAGGATGCGTCGGCCCCGTACCATCTGGTCCAGGTACGACTGCGCGACGTCTACGCTCGGCTCCCACGTCACGTGGGGCTGCAGCTGAGCATTGAATTCGCCCATTACTACGGCCTCGGCAGCGCGGATCTCCGCCTCGGAGAGGTGCTCACTCGGCGTGAGCTGGAAGACATCGATACCACGGGATATCTCAGCACCGTAGAGACGTCCGTTGTACCAG
>JBDGVS010000148.1:0-6546 GCA_039585535.1 Gemmatimonadota bacterium
GTGGCCTTGGCGTACACGGCAGGGTCGATCGCTCCCCGGCCGGCGCGGCGTGCGATGGCGATTTCGCGAACCCCTTCCGAGATCTCCGGCGCCAGCATCTGATAGACGCGTTCGTCGATGGGCGGGCGCCCCGCCACGGAGATCTCGTACACGACGAGCGTCGACGTCATGGCCACGTCGTTGTCGATCATGTCGCGGAAGGTGGCCTGCACCTCGGGTCCCTGTACGTCCAGATCCGCGTATCCACTGCGGAAGGAAGACGGGCATTCGTCGGGCTGCTTGTTTGGATCGTACTCGCTGTTCGCAAACAGGCCATGCTCGACGTTGTCGATACCCAGGGCCACGGCCTCGCGGTAGCCGACGGAGCAGAGATGGGCGGTCACCTTGACGCCGTTCTTATGCGCTTCGTCGATCGCCGCACCCAGTTCGGCCCGGGAGATCCACGTGTAGGCCTTGAACCAGTCGACTCCTTCCTCGGCCCAGTACCGGACGACTCGGCGAGCCTGCTCGGGATCGAGGAGCTCCGTCATCGTGCTGATCGTATTCTGTTCACCCGTGAGGTACGGACCGGTCGCGAACATCGTCGGACCGATCAGCTCTCCGGCATCGATTCCGCGCTTCAGGTTCAACTCGGCATACGGCTGTTGGGCACCCGTCGTCCGGATCGTGGTGACGCCCGACGCGAGGTAGAGGCGGGAGCCCGAGAAGGAGAGCTGGGCCGCGCGTCCGTTACCACCCGTGTAGTACGAGTGATTGTGCATTCCCACGAGTCCCGGGATCACGGTCTGGCCGGAGATGTCTCGGACTTCGACCCCCGAGGGGATATCCACCGAGCCATCCGGACCAATGGCGGCGATGCGATCGCCGCGGATCAGGATCGTCTGTCCGGTCCGAGCAGGGGCGCCGGTGCCGTCGATGACCTTTGCGCCGGTCAGGGCCACGTCTCCGTTCGTGACCATGAAGTCGCTGAAGGTCTGACCGGCTACGGGCTTCACCACCGCCGCGAGCACTGCGAGGCACGCAGCGAGAAGTGCGATCACCACGAGCTGAGTCTCGGAGCGAGTACGTGCGCGATCGTGATCGTAGCTTCGGGCCGGTCGGTGTTCGATTGCTTTGGTCATTCTCGGCTTCCTTCGACGTCGAAGACGAACTTCATCCCCGACTCGAGGTGCTCAGCGATGTGGCAGTGGACCATCCACTGCCCCGGGTTCGAGAGTTCGAGGAGGATGTCGGTCGTCGAGCCGGTCGGCAACAGCACGGTGTCCTTCCACACCATGTTCTCGTTCGCCACGCCGTTCTGCTCGAGCACGAGAAAGCGCTGCCCGTGTATGTGGAGGGGATGCTGCATGGCGTGAAACGCCGAGCGGTCGTTGGTGACCCGTATCTTCACTACGTCTCCGACCTCGAAGCGCCAGTCGATTTCCGTGTTCTCGGCGCCGGTACGAGGATCACGGAGAAGCCACTCGACCTCTTGCCCGCTGGTCGCCCAGTTCATCACGGGCATCGTGCCCGTCCATTCGACCGGGTTGAAGTAGACCCAGTCGAGGTTCATCGACTGCTCGATCGCCATGGGGAGGCTGTCGACCTCCAGAGTGAGGAGCAGTTCGTGGTCCGGCGGGGCGTCGAAGAGATGTCGATAGCGGTCGATGTCGGCGACGACCTCATCGTGGGTACGTAGCATGGAGAAGTCGTGGGCATGGTCCGTCGCCGCCTCAACCGCCTCCGTGGCGCCCACCCCCGAGACCGCCACCCGGCCGAGCACGGCGCGCTCCTCCAGAAAGAGCCCCTGACGGTGATTGATGCCCTGAACGCGGTTGGTCAGGGCCCAGGAACCGCCCGACGGGAAGAGCACCTCGACGACGTAGCGCTCCGCGGGCGCGAGGGCGACGCTCTCGACCAGCGACTCCCTCTCGAATCGGCTGACGTCCGAGGCGACCACCTTGATGGGTAGCGGCCGTCCGTCCGGATCGTCCGTCGGCCGGAACGCGAGGTTGAACGTGCGGGTGTTCGAGACGTTGGTGAGGTGAAAACGCACCACGTCGCCCGCGCTCACGTCGAGGCCGTACTCCGGCTCACCATTCGTGAGAAACACATTCCCAAAGCGCCCCATCAACATGAAGTTGGCCGACTGGTCGCCGAACGGCACGACGTCGTCCGGGCCGAGAAGAAGGTCGTCCAGCATGACCACCTCCTCCCGATCGACATCGTTGTAGTACTCCGTCGAGAGGGGGTCGACCAGCATGTTGCCGGCAAGGCCCAGCTCCTGCGTGACGTCCTCTCGATGGTGGGGGTGGTACCAGTAGATCCCCGGGTCCGGGAAGCGGAGTTGATACCGGAACGATTCACCCGGCTGAACGGGATCCTGCGTGACACCGGGGACTCCGTCGAACCGGTTGTCGAGACGCAGCCCGTGCCAGTGCACGGCGGTCGGCAGCGAGGTCTCATTCGTGAAGTTCACGAAGATCGTCGAGGCTTCACGTACGTGGAGCAGAGGGCCCGGGATCTGTTCGTTGAAGCCCATCATCACCAGCTCGCGGCCGTCGATCTCTTTGCGGACGAAGGCAGCGGTCAGATCCAGAGTCCCGCCGTCCGGCAGGGTGACGATCTCCCTCTCGCGGGCTCGAGGTAGTGCCGTCGGGTCGATCGGCAGCCCCGGCGTCGAAGCGTTCCTGGCACCGGGGATCGGGCGAAGCGGCGAGACTTTTGGGCGCGAAGCCATGACGCCAGGAAGCATGGGGACACCCTCGTACATGGGAGGCATCGACCATGCCCCCGCCATTCCGCCCATCGTCATGCCACCCATCGACACCGCGCCCTCCTCCGCCGCAGGAGCGAGGGCCATCAGGTCGTGAGCCTCCATGCGGGCTGAGGGGGAGCGACCACGAATCATCAGGGGCCCGGCACGCTCCGTGACATCTGCGGACGCCTCGGCCGTGACCCAGACGAGATACTTGTTGAATGCGACCTCGCCCAGCGCATTCCGGCCGTTCGAGACCTCCCCGAGTCTCACGACAGGGTCCAGTGCGAGCGGAGTGGCCCAGGCCACATATGCGGTGTACGGGCCCAGAGTGGTCGGGTCCGGGAGTCGATCGATCCACGCAACGAGATCGTGGCGGTGACGTCCCTCAGCTGTGACGGTCACGCCGAAAGGGGACCAGGGTCGCTTGAGTTCGACCATGCCGGCTGCATCACCGGCTCTCGTGGTCGAGAACAGGTCGATACAGTTGAGATCCGACGCGGGGCGCGCGGCGGTGGAGCCCCGCCGTTCCGGAGTCGGCTGCGCAGCCCCGAAGATCGAGGCGCCAGTCGCCAACGGTCGATCTGCGCATATCGGCGAGACGTCCGCGATCTGAGCATGAAGCCGGAACGCAGGAGTTAGCGTCGAGAGCAACAGAAGGCTGGTGGGGATGAGTCCGCGCGGCATGCCGGAGCTTGGCGGGAGCCAGAGGCGCGAGCAAGCGAAGAACGAGTGAGGCCTTGACGCGTACGTTGCGGTTGTGAGTTTTAGGCACGCCTAAATATATGGAGCCCATGGTCGACCCGGCACTCGCACTCATCGTATTCGGCGCGCTCGCCGCGCTACTCGCGCTTCTCCTGTGGCCCCGCTACGGGGTCGTGCCGCGCATGCGTCGCATGTCGCACCTCAGCGAGAGAGTCTTGTTGGAGGACGCGCTCAAGCACGTCTATATGCGAGAGCGCATGGGGGGAGAGTGCTCGCTCGAGAGCCTCGCGGGTCGGCTGGAGGTCTCCGTGGCGAGGTCTGCTGATCTACTCTCGTTGTTGGGAGACTCCGGTCTCGTTCGTAACGAGGAGCGCGGTCCCCAACTTACTGAGGCGGGAAGATCGTCGGCGCTTCGACTCGTACGGAGCCACCGCCTGTGGGAGCGCTATCTCGCGGATCGCACAGGTGTTCCGCCTGGAGAGTGGCACGAGGAAGCCGAACGGATGGAGCACTCGATGTCCGAGGAGGAAGCCGAGGCTCTCGCTGCACGGCTCGGGCATCCGGCCTGGGATCCCCACGGGGATCCGATCCCGACGGCGGGTGGCGAACTGCCGGCGGTGCGCTCTCTCTCGCTCGCAGGTGTAGAGCCTGGTGTTACGGTCGAGGTGGTGCACCTCGAGGATGAGCCCCGCGAAATCTATGATGCGCTGCGGGCGGACGGCTTCGATCTCGGTTCCCGTCTCGACGTACTGGAACGCTCCGACCGGGTCGTGACCGTGCACTCGCGTGAGAAGGACTGGACGCTCGACAATGTCGTCGCGCGAAACATGACGGTTCGCGTCCTGCCGGAAGGCACGACCGCCGATGCCGCTGTCCGGTCGCTGGCCGATCTCCGACCCGGTTCCGGCACGACCGTCGTCAGCCTGTCGCCGGCCTGTCAGGGGTCACAGCGCCGCCGCCTGCTCGATCTCGGTGTCGTGCGCGGGACTCGCATCGACGCACTCTTCCGCAGTGCCGCTGGCGATCCGATCGCATACCGCATTCGTGGCGCGGTGATCGCCCTGCGCAGGGAACAGGCCGAGTGGATTCGGATCGGTGAGGATGTGGGTGATGTGTCGGATGAAGCCTCTGAGGGAGTGGCGTGATGGCTCTCCTGGCCGCAGCGCCATGCGGCTCATGTGCCCAGCACCGTGAGAAGAGTCTCGTCCGACTCGGACTGAGCCCCGAGCGATGGGATTATCTCATCGCCCTCGCCGGGAATCCGAACGTCGGAAAGAGTACGGTCTTCAATGAGTTGACCGGTCTCCGTCAGCATACGGGCAATTGGCCTGGCAAGACGGTCGTTCGGGCCGAGGGTGCGTTCGCCCACCAGGGCAAGCGCGTGAAGCTCGTCGACCTGCCGGGCACCTACTCGCTACAGGCGGGAAGCGTGGATGAGGAGGTCGCGCGCGACTTCGTTCTGTTCGGCCGTCCCGATGTGACCGTAGTGGTCGTCGACGCGACCCGGCTCGAACGGAACCTCAATCTCGTCCTGCAGATTCTCGAGATCACCGACCGTGTCGTCGTCTTCCTCAATCTGATGGACGAGGCACGACGCCACGGGATTGGCGTCGACCCGGCTCGCCTCGAAGAGGAACTCGGCGTTCCCGTCGTACCGGGGACTGCGCGTGAAGGCGTGGGTATCGATGAACTTCTGGACGCGGCGCACGACGTCGCCACCGGGGCGCGTAAGAACAGTCCGTATCGGCTCTCTCGCCACGCACCCGCCGTCGAGGTCGCGATCAATGGCCTCGTGCCTGTGATCGAAGACGTCTATCCCGAGGTACCGAACGCCCGCTGGGTGGCGATGCGGCTCCTGAACGCCGACGAGGCGGTGCAGGAGGCGGTGCGCGCGGGCGAATTGGGTCAGCTGGTGCACGACGACTCGGCGCGGGATGTCGAACCGCCCTCGGAGCCGGAACGGCAGCGCCTGCTCGACGCCGCGACGCGGCTGCGTTGGGAGCTCCCGCCCGACTTTCACGACATCGTCACAGAGCACGCGTATGCGGCCTCCGAGGCGCTTGCCGGCAAGGCGCAGAAGCGCGGACTCGCCAAGGCGGGCTTCGCCTTCGACCGAAAGCTCGATGAGCTCCTGACCAGTCGCGTCTTCGGCTTTCCGTTGATGCTGCTCATCCTGGCGGTCGTCTTCTGGCTTACCATCGAAGGCGCCAACGTGCCCTCGGCTATGCTCGCGACACTGCTCATCGACCATGGCCATAGCTGGCTGAAGGGACTCGCCGCACTTGCTGGCTTACCGTGGTGGCTCGACGGCTTCCTGCTCGACGGAGTCTACCTCGCCACCGCATGGGTCATCAGCGTCATGCTCCCCCCGATGGCGATATTCTTCCCGCTCTTCACCCTTCTCGAGGACTTCGGATATCTGCCCCGGGTCGCGTTCAACATGGACTCCATGTTCAAGAAGGCAGGGGCCCACGGGAAGCAAGCGCTCACCATGTGCATGGGCTTTGGCTGCAACGCCGCGGGTGTCGTCGCGACGCGAGTGATCGACAGCCCTCGTGAGCGGCTTATCGCGATTATCACGAACAACTTCTCGCTGTGTAACGGCCGCTGGCCGACCCAGATCCTGATTGCCACGATCTTCGTGGGAGCCCTCGCCCCATCACGACTCGGCGGACTCGTCAGCGCTGCGGCGGTTGTTGGTATCGCGCTGCTCGGGATCGTGATGATGTTCGTGTCGTCGTGGTTGCTGTCCCGAACCGTCCTGCGTGGGGAGGCGACGAGCTTCAGCCTGGAGCTGCCACCCTACCGTCCGCCCCGTGTCCTCCAGACCCTCTACACGTCGCTCATCGACAGGACGATGATCGTCCTCTGGCGCGCGATCATCTTCGCCATTCCGGCGGGCGCGGTGATCTGGCTCGTGTCGAACGTGACGGTGGGGGGCGTGAGTCTGGCTGAACACGCGGTCACATGGTTGGATCCATTCGGGCTCCTGCTTGGCCTGAACGGAGTGATTCTGCTCGCCTACGTGGTCGCGATCCCGGCCAACGAGATCGTGATCCCGACGGTGTTGATGCTCACCGTGCTGACGGGTGGTATCGCCGGAC
>JBDGVS010000149.1:0-6544 GCA_039585535.1 Gemmatimonadota bacterium
AGGACCGCTCGATCTCCTCGCCGCTGTACCATGCCAGGAAGAACTCGGAGAGATACGCGTAGAAAACGATCATCGACGTGAAGAGGCAGAGCTTCGCCATCGCGTCGTAGTGCTTCGTCGTCAGGTATGCTTCGAGACCGAAGATCTTCCGCAGCGGGACGGTGAGGGTGATCACCATCGCGACGCCTGAGAAGATGGCGCCGGCCACGAAGTACGGCGCGAAGATCGTCGCATGCCAGCCGGGCACGATCGACATCGCGAAGTCCCACGAAACGACCGAGTGCACCGAGAGCACCAGCGGTGTCGCGAGCGCGGCGAGGAAGATGTACGCCTTCCCGAAGTGGTGCCATTGACGGTCCGTACCCTGCCAGCCCATCGAGATGACGCTGTACATCTTGCGGCGCAGGCCCGTCGACCGGTCACGCGCTGCCGCTACATCGGGAATCGTTCCGAGGTAGAAGAAGACCGCGGAAACCGTGAAGTACGTCGTGACCGCGAAGACGTCCCAGACCAGCGGCGACTTGAAGTTCGGCCACAGGAACCGCGAGTTCGGATAAGGGATCAGCCAGTACGCGTGCCAGACTCGCCCGACGTGAATCAGCGGGAAGATGCCCGCGGTCATCACGGCGAAGACCGTCATGGCCTCGGCCGCTCGGTAGATCGACTGTCGCCAGGGTGCCCGGAAGAGGAAGAGAATCGCCGAGATCAGCGTTCCCGAGTGGGCGATACCGACCCAGAAGACGAAGGTCGTGATGTACACGCCCCAGCCGACCGGAGCATTGAGACCGCTGACTCCGATCCCTTTGTAGATCTGCCAGAACCACGCACTCAGGAACATCCCGACTCCGGCCACACACATGCCGAAGAGCATCCACCACCCCTTTCCAGGGCGGGACAGGATCTTCAGAACGTCGCGGTTGACGTCGTCGAGCCGGGTTACATCCGGGTGCGTCAGCGCACCACGCTCTCTCGTTCCGACGGCCATGATCAGTGCCCTCCCGAGACTTCGTGGAAGGTGACCTTCTTCAGATAATTCACGGCTGGTTGGGTGTTGATGAGTTCGTCGAGCACTCGATACGTCCGCTCGTTGTCGACCACCTGCGCGACCCTCGACTCCGGATCCCTGAGATTTCCGAAGACGATGGCTTCGGCCGGACAGCTCTGCTGACACGCCGGCACGATCTCACCGTCGCGTACCTCGCGGCCCTCCTCGAGAGCGGCACGATTCTCTGCGTCGCGAATCCGCTGCATGCAGAAGGAGCACTTCTCCATGATGCCGTTCGTACGAACCGTGACATCCGGGTTCCACTGCCAGGTCATCGGCTCCGGTACGTTCTCGTCCGTGTACCGGTACCAGTTGTAGACGCGAACCTTGTACGGGCAGTTGTTCGCGCAGTAGCGCGTGCCGACGCAGCGGTTGTAGATCTGCGCGTTCACGCCTTCCGGTGTGTGGTACGTGGCGTACACCGGGCAGACCGGCTCGCACGGCGCGTTGCCGCAGTGCTGGCAAATCATGGGCAGGAAGCGCACGTCCAGATGGCTCGCATGCGACGCATCGATGTGCTCGTAGTAGCGCTCGATACGGACCCAGTTCATGTCGCGACCCATCACGACCTGATCTTCACCGACCCACGGCACGTTGTTCTCCGAGTGACACGCGGTCACACAGGCCGAACAGCCGGTGCACTTGTCCAGGTCGATCGCCATCCCCCACCGCGGCTTCTCATGCGCATCGGCATAGATGCCGTGATCCGCGCCCTCGAGCGGGAACGCCGTCGGCGCACCCTCCTCGGCCGGGACCGGCTGGACGCCGCCGTACCCCTGGAGTTCCATGAGCTCGTCATGGTGCACGCCTTCCTCATGATCCTCTTCCCCGTGGCCGAGATCGGCCATGGCGATGGCTGGAGCGATCGGACGGTCGTACTGCTGATTCGACCCCTCGATCGTAGCCATCCTCCGACGCTCACCGGTCGGAGCCACCGTCACGGTCGTCGCGACCGTGACAAAAGCCCCTGACGGCTGCTCGGCTACCGCGGGGAGAAGATCGAGCGCGTTCACGCCCGCATCCGTCGCCCACCGACCCATATCGGTGTGTCCGCCACCCATCGCCAGCGCGACCGAGTCCTCACGAATTCCCGGGTAGGTCCAGACCGGGACAGTGACCTCGCCGTGCGGCGAAGTCACGGTGACCATGTCACCCTCGCGAACACCGCGGGCCTCAGCCGTGACCGGGTTCATCTCGAGCCACGAATGCCACGTGATCTTCGAGACCGGATCGGGCAGCTCCTGCATCCAGGGGCTGTTAGAGAACTCACCGCCGCCGAAGCGCGGAGACGGGTGGACGATCAGGGTGAGATCCCCGCTCCCGTCGAACGCCGGAACGTCGAACGTCAGCGCGGCGTCAGGAGCACGCAGCTGCGGGCTCTGTTGCGGGGCGTTCATCCCCCCGCCCATGCCGTTGCCCATGCCCATCCCGCCCATGCCGGCCATGCCGGCCATGCCGAACATTCCGGTGCGCAGGTGGTTGTGCCACATCTGCTCGAAGCCCGCTGGGTCATCCGCGTGCATCGCCTGATGCGGGGCCCGCAGGTACTCGTAGAACGTCGCCGACACCATGTCGTTGCCGAGGTGGCTCGACACGGCAAGCAGCGTATCCCCCGTCTGCTTGGCATCGAAGTGCGGAACCGGCTGCATAGCCGGCTGCTGAACCGAGTGGACCCCGCGCGCCGGGTGTGCGTCGCCCCATGACTCGAGGAAGTGACGGTCCGGCATGATCAGGTCGGCCATCGCCGCCGTCTCATCCATGGCAGAAGCGAAGGACACCTTGAACGGCACCTCGCCGAAGGCATCCCTGAAGCCGGAGCCCGCAGGAAGCGAGTATCCCGGATTCGTTCCGTGCACGAGCACGACGCCGACCTGGCCACTGGCCATCGCGTTGATCGCGTCCGCCATGTCAGAGAACGGGGCCGCCGCCGTAGCAGGTCCGCCGCCGATCGTGACCGTGGAGCCGACATTGCCGGCAACGTCGTTGAGAATCAGAACCGCCAGGTTCGCGGCCGTGGCATTGCGATGGTGGGCGCCAACGCCCGGACCCATCGCGACGCTGTTTCCTTCCGCGAAGCGGTCGGCGAGCTCGCGGATCGCATCCTCACCAATGCCAGACGCCTCGGCGGCGGTCGCGATGTCGTACGACGCGAGCAGATTGGCGTACGGTCCACCAGCATTCGAACCGGCGATGTGAGACGCCATGCCCAGTGCTACGGCTGCCTCCGAACCCGCTCGGATGGGCAGCCACTCGTCTGCATTCAGGCCCGTCGTCGAAAGCCGCGCGCCGAGGTAGACGAACGTACCCTTGTCGTGCCCCTCGGCGTCGACGCCGCTCATGCTCGCGAGGCCGCGGTTGTGCGCGACCGGTGAAGCTCCGCCGTCGATGAAGTCGTTACCGAAGGAGAGGAGCATCTCCGATCCGGCGATGTCGTACGAGGGGAGCTCGTCGACACCGTACGCGATGCGGGTCGCTTCGCGCAGAGGTGCATCAGAAACGGCGTCGTAGTGGACGCGAGTTCCGCCAACACCCTCGAGGAATCCGTCGACCAGACGACTCATCGCCGGGCCCATGTGGCCACCGACGAACATCACGTTTCCGGCCCCCTGAATCCGAGCCGCGAGCAAACGCTCGGCCTCGTCCCAGGTGCCCTGCCGAAAGCGATCACCCTCGCGGATCATCGGGCCGGCGAATCGATCGGGGTTATAGAGGTGCTGAAGGGTCGCATGACCCTTGGAGCACAGCCCACCCTGTGAGATCGGATGGTCGGGATTGCCCTCGACCTTTACCGCCCGACCCTCACGGGTCCGGACCCACATACCACAGCCGGCGGAGCAACCACCACAGGTGGTCGCGTACCACGTCGCCACGCCGGGAGTGATCTCCTCCGGCGCGACCACGTACGGCAGGAGCTTCTCAACCTCGCTCGTACCACACCCGGTCATCGTTGCACCGGCGCCCGAAACGCCGAGGACCTTCAAAAAATCGCGGCGCTTGATGCCGTCACTCGTCATCGTCATATCCGTTGACCCCTAGTAGTGGCAAACGGCGCAGTCGATCGAAGCTTCCTCGATCGGCTGACCGCCGGGGCCTGCCAGGCCTTCGGGGGGATTGCGGTGGCATTCGATACACCAGCCCATGTTGTCGCCGCCCCAAACGGGGTCCGGCTCGGAGAGAACGCCCATGGTCTGGACCTCTCCGTGACACGTCTGGCACTCCAGCCCCACGTTGATGTGCCGCATATGCGGGAAGTGGGCGTGGTCGGAAATCTTGTGAATCCGGTTCCACGGAATCGGCTCGCCGCTTTCCATGTAGCCCTGGATCTTCGAGATCTCCGCCTGCTGCTCAGGGGTGGTTCCCTGGACGACCTGATGGCATCCCCAGCACGACGAGACTGCGGGAATTCCCGCATCCACAGAACGCTCGGCCGAGAAGTGACAGAACTGACAATCCATGTTGTTCTGCCCCGCTTCACTGCCGGCATGCTGATCGTGCGGGAAGGCAATCGGCTGTACGGACGCAGCAGCATCGGCCTCAGCCTCGCTACCGCCGCCCTGGACGAACGCGAGACCAGCCAGCATGAACACGCCGGCCAACCCGCCGATCAACCAGTTCTTTTTCATGTCGAAGCCAACGCTCCTGGGTGCAGCACAGCGCCCCTCGAAAATCGGGCGCGAGGCAGGGTTTTGCCGCGTCAGACAAGGCTTGTGACAAACGGAACATGACCCTGGAAACGGCCTGAACCTACCGGAAGCCGTCCGCTCGGGTCAAGGTGAAAGGTGCCCGCACACAGGCACCTTTTTCACCAGGCGAGTGTTATACTTTTTCGCCTTCGACCCACCCCGATGAGGCCGGCCTTTGTCCGACACGGCAGCTGCCGCTCCAACCAGGGAATCACGTCCGTCCCTGGAGCTCCTCGACCACCTCGTTCAAGAGGTGGAAACCGTCTTTCACGGCAAGAAAGAAGTGGTCCGACTCGCCGTCGCATCACTTCTGGCGAGGGGACATATCCTCTTCGAGGACGTCCCGGGGGTAGGTAAAACTACCCTGTCCCACGCGCTCGCTAAGGCCTTGGGTCTGGGCTTCCGCCGAATTCAGTTCACGTCGGACCTTCTGCCCTCCGACGTCCTCGGCGTCTCAGTGTACAATCCGCAGACGGCCGACTTCGAGATCCGACAGGGGCCGATCTTCACGAATGTCGTGGTCGCCGACGAGATCAACCGTGCCCCGCCACGGACGCAGAGCGGCCTGCTCGAGGCGATGCAGGACGGCAACGTCACGATCGACGATCGCACGTTCGAGCTGCCGAAGCCCTTCCTTGTGATGGCCACACAGAACCCGCTTGAACATCACGGGACGTATCCCCTTCCTGAGAGCCAGCTCGATCGGTTCCTCATGAGAGTGACGATTGGCTACCCCGACGGAGAGGCGGAGCGACGCATCCTCGCCGAGTCCAAGATGTCCGAACCGGTCATCGACCGGGTCCGGACAGTCCTGTCGCCGACGCAGGTAAGGCAGCTGCAGGATCGCGTCGAGGAGGTCGAGGTCGATCCGGCGATCCTCGATTACCTGATGGCCATCGTCCAGCGAACACGCTCGACGCCGAAACTCCGGATGGGCGTGAGCCCGCGCGGCAACATTGCTGTCTTTCGGGCCGCGCGAGCCTACGCGCTCACGCACGGTCGGACGTACCTCGTACCCGACGACGTTCGGGATCTCATCATCCCGTGCCTGGCTCACCGGATCCTTCCCGCAGGGGCGTCGGGCACGACGTTCGACATGCACGACGAAGCTGCCTCGATCCTCGAGGGGATCCTCGAGGAGGTCGAGTCGCCGGTCTGATGGATCGGGCAGGACCCGACCTGAGTGCTGGCGCTCCAGGACGCAGCGTGCCGGAGGTGCTCGCTCGTGCATGGCGCGCGATCCGCGATACATGGGCTCGAATCCGAGCCTGGCGTCGCATCCGGTTCACCTGGGGCGGCCTTGCCTTCACCATGGGCACGATGGCCGTCGGCTTCGCAGCGATGAATACCGGCAACAACCTCCTCTACCTGCTGCTCGGGTCGATGCTCGGCTTTATCGCCGTCAGCGGGTGGCTTTCCGAGCAGGCGATTCGGGGGCTCCGCGTCGAGCGGAGGGCTCCTCGTGCCGTTACGGTCGGGCACGATCTACGCCTGATGTACGAGATCGCCAACCTGAAGTCCCGGCTGCCATCGCTGGCCGTCGAGATCGCAGAGGAGGGACTCCCCGAGCGCGCGTTCCTGTCGCATGCGCCGCCCAATGGCCACGCTTCGGCGCGCTCCGTCAATTCGTTCGTCCGACGCGGGATCTATCCGCTGAGCACGGTCACCCTCTCGACCGGCTTTCCCTTCGGGCTCTTCCGGAAAGAGCGCGACATCGACATGCCGGGGGAGATCGTGGTTTGGCCGCGGACCGACCGACCGGTTCGCGACCCCTCGCCCGGCGCGGGAAAGGTTCCGCGGGTCGGTGCATCGACTC
>JBDGVS010000150.1:0-6517 GCA_039585535.1 Gemmatimonadota bacterium
CACGCCGCGGCGCACGTAGGCCAGAGCCGCGACGCCACCAAGACGGGGTGACTGCACTGCATAAGTGTTGGTCCCCACGGCCTTGTCGGAATCCACCGCGAGGAGCTCAGTGCCCGGAGCGGGAGCGGGGCCGTCCTCGAACACCAGCCTGCGGAGTTGTCGATTCACGTGACCGCGATCGCGGATCCGGACGATGACCTCCTGTCCGGTATAGCATCCCTTCGTCTGGTCGATCGCTCGATCCACGATGCCAGCCTCGGGCGGCAGTGTGTTCTCATTCATGTCGGTTCCGAACACGGGCCTCCCAGCCTCGACCCCCAGCGTCTTCCAGACGCCCAGGCCGGCGGGCACAGCGCCGGCTTCGACAAGCGCTCGCCAGAGGGCTGCGATCGCATCCGTCGAACCGTACACCGTCCAGTTCGGTGGCCAGACGTCACCAGAACGCATCACAACCAGTCCGTCGCCATCCGATCCGACCGATCGCCATGCACCTTCGCTCGACGCGGACAGCCATTCAGGGTCGACCCGCATGCCGAGAGCCACTCGAGAGAGGAGCGCTGCGGCTTTCGGCCCGACCACGGAGATGGAGGCGCACTGCTCCGATACGTCCTCGACGGAGGCGAAGCGAGGCGGAATGAACTTGCCGAAGTGCGCGAGCAGCCCGTCACGGCCGGCCATCGGGACGTCCAGAAGGAAGCCGACTTCCTCCTCGCTGCCAGGAAGGTGAGCCACGAGGTCCGTGATCATCTTCCCCTTCGGGGTGAGCACCGCGTGGTATGTCGCCGCCCCTCCGAGAACCCCCGGCTCCACCGAATCCGGTGCTTCTGGCATCGTCCCGGTCAACACACCGTTGAGCATCTGCGCCGGGGACCGACCGGAGACCCGGAGGCGCGTCCGATGACTACGATCAACGACCGCCACCCCGGTGGTCGCCGCCTCGTACTCGCGTCGCGGATCTCCGAAGTGCCTGACGAGGCGGCCGCCGTGGTACTCGGTCGAGACACCGCCCGCGGCTTCCAGTAGTCCGAGAAGTGGACTCGCGTGCGCTTCGCTCATTCGAGGCCACCTTCCTGAGAGTGGTAACGACCGGCTCGAAGCTCACGGACGATCTCTTGCACGTCGGCTCGGTCCCCAGCACTCGGTGACACCCGGAGATACGCCTCGAGCTGGTGAACCGCCTCTTCGTGTCGACCGAGCCGAGCCAGCAGCAGTCCTCGCGAGCGACTCTCGACCGGCGCCGTCGGCCGAATCATGAGCAGTCGTTCCACGACTGCCAGCGCCCGCCGATCATCTCCGATCTTCGTATAGATGCCCTTCAGATTCGTAAGCAGGCGCATGAGCATGTCCCGCTTTGTAGCCGGACGAAGAAAGGCGCTACGCATCGCGACCACGCCACCATAGCCGCGATCGAGAAGCTGCTGAGCCTCGTCCTCGAAGCGGATCCTTCCCTTGTCGAAGGGATCGACCAGAAGCTGCACTTCGCTTCCCGCATACCGCACCAGAAAGTGCCCCGGGAAGTTCACGCCCTCGAGAGGCAAGCCAAGCCGCCATCCAACCTCGAGAAGGACGATTCCGAGGGTGAGTGGAATCCCGACGCCACGATCCAGCACGTCGTTCAAGAAGGAGTTCCGAGGGTCGTAGTAGGCGTCGCCGTTGCCGCTCAACTTCCGTCGGCCGTAGAGCGTCTGCAGAACCTCGTCCAGGACTACGAGCGGCGCCGTCTCATTCGCCAGACGGTCCTTTACCTCCTCGGCCACCTGGTCGAGCCGCGCCAGGTAAAGATCCACGCATAGTTGTGGGTACTCCTCCTGCGCCACCAGGAGGGCAGCACGTGCGAGATCCATCTCCGCCTCCGAGCGAGACAGCTCGTCGGCGAGAAGGTTCCGTGGGGATCTCTGAAGGGGGCTCACGAATTAGGCTGGAAATCGGGTTACTTTGATCCGTTGGAGGTCTACCCGCCTCCAGCGAATGGTTTCCGCCCACTCGAGGAGTTCGATGGCGAACGAGCCCAGGGACCAGCGGCCGGCGATCCGGCTGTCCCAGCTCAGCCACGGCGCCGGCTGAGCATGCAAACTCGGGATGTCCGAGCTGACGCAGGTTCTGCGTCATGTGCTTCCGGTAGATGATCCGAACGCTCTCGTCGGCCACACGACGGGAGACGACGCTGCCGTCTACCGTCTATCCGACGACCGAGCCCTGGTCGTGACGGCCGACTTCTTCACGCCCATCGTCGACGACCCATACGACTTCGGGCGCATCGCGGCGACCAACGCACTGTCGGACATTTATGCGATGGGAGCTCGGCCACTCTTCGCCCTGAATCTGGTCGGCTTTCCGCGTAAGCTGCTGCCTGAAGGCATTCTGGACGAGATCCTGCGGGGCGGTAGCGATGTAACACGGTCGGTGGGCATCCCCACCCTCGGTGGACATACGATCGATGATGCCGAACCGAAGTACGGCCTGGTCGCGATCGGGGAAGTACACCCGGACCGGATGATCACGAACGCGGCGGCCCGGCCCGGCGACCTGCTCGTTCTGACCAAGCCTGTCGGCTCCGGCGTCATCGCCACGGCGATCAAGAAGGCCGAGGCGAGTCCGGAAGTCGTCGCGGAGGCTGTGTCGGTCATGACGGCCCTGAACGATGTAGCCGCAGAGGCGATGCAATCCGTCGGCGTGCGAGCGGCAACCGACGTGACCGGCTTCGGGCTCCTCGGCCACCTGCGGGGCCTCGTACGTTCCTCTGGATGCGCAGCCCTCGTGCGCGCCGACGACGTGCCCACACTGTCAGGAGCCCGTGCGCTTGCCGAGGCGGGTCACGTTCCGGGCGGGAGCACCCGCAATCTCGAGGACCTGAGTGAGGCCCTGTCCTTCGCGGACAACGTCGATCCGGTCACCCGGATCCTCCTCGCTGATGCACAGACTTCGGGCGGCATGCTGATGTGTGTCTCACCGGATCGACTCGACGCACTGCTACAGAAGATGGACGGCCGGACCCCCGTCGCCGCCGTGATCGGCGAAGTGACAGAGGGCCCGGCCGGGACCATTCGAGTCGAATAAGCCGAGCGGGCACGATTCAGTGCCCGACTCAGCCGTGCACCGCGCTATTTGCGCGGAGCTTTCTTCTTCGCGGCCGCCTTCTTTTTGGGCGCGGCTTTCTTCTTCACGGCCGCCTTCTTTTTGGGCGCGGCTTTCTTCGCCGCGGCCGCCTTCTTCGCCGCGGGTTTCCTCGACGTCTTCTTGGCAGACCGCTTCGTCGGAGCCTCCTCGGGACGCCTGACCGTCCCCTTTCGCGCGGTCGACGCTCGCGTCACGCCATTCGCCAACGCCACGCTGATCACATCGTCGAGCGTCTCGGCGAGGTGGAAGGTCACATCTGCCTGAACGTCCTTCGGGATATCCTCGATGTCGGCTTCGTTGTCGATCGGGATGATGATCTCTCGAATCCCAGCGCGGATGGCCCCGAGCACCTTTTCCTTCACACCTCCGATCGGGAGGACTCGCCCGGTGAGCGTGAGCTCACCAGTCATCGCAACGTCCCGTCGGACCTTCCGCCCCGACACGGCCGACACGAGAGCGGTGGCCATGGTAATCCCGGCAGATGGACCATCCTTCGGAATGGCTCCCGCAGGCACGTGGATGTGCACCTCGCGCTTCTGTAGCACGTCCTCCGGAATCCCGAGTCGATCCGCATTCGCCTTCGCAAATGACAGGGC
Organism: Gemmatimonadota bacterium; assembly: GCA_039585535.1. GTDB lineage: Bacteria > Gemmatimonadota > Gemmatimonadetes > Longimicrobiales > Gaopeijiaceae > UBA2589. The sequence goes on from JBDGVS010000150.1 coordinate 3,714, forward strand.
GGCTCGCGCCGACTCCTTCATTACGTCACCGAGCTGTCCAGTGAGCACAAAGCCACCTTCGCCCGGCATGACGCTGGCCTCGACGAACATGATGTCGCCACCCATCGGCGTGTAGAACATCCCGGTCGCAACACCGCGCGTGTCCTCATCCGCCATCCGCTCGGGGTGTACCCGTGGACGGCCGAGCAGCTCGCGTACGTCGTCCGAGGTCGCCTCGATCTTCTTGAGCTTTCCACCCGCGACTCTCCGGGCAACCTTCCGAGCCAGCTTTCCAACTACGCGCTCGAGCTGACGCACGCCCGCCTCACGCGTGTACTTCTGGATGATCGTGAGAATGGCGTCGTCGGTCATGCCGAATTCGGATGCCTCGAGGCTGTTCGCCTTCTGCTGCCTCTTCAAGAGGTATCGCTTCACGATCTCGAGCTTCTCGGCCTCCGTGTATCCCGCGAAGTCCACCCGCTCCATTCGATCGAGCAGAGGGCCGGGGATCCGGTCGAGGTAGTTCGCAGTCGCTACGAAAAGGACCTCCGAGAGATCGAACGAGATCCCGAGATAGTGATCGACGAATGTCTGATTCTGTGCGGGATCCAGAACCTCGAGAAGCGCAGAGCTGGGATCCCCCTGGTACGACACGCCGAGCTTGTCGACCTCGTCCAGCAGGAAGACCGGGTTCTTGCTCTTGGCCTGACGCATCCCCTGGATGATCCGACCGGGCATCGCCCCGACATAGGTACGACGGTGCCCACGGATGTCCGCCTCGTCTCGTGCGCCACCGAGGGAGATGCGCACGTACTCGCGACCGAGCGACCGAGCGATCGACTGCGCAATCGACGTCTTTCCGACGCCGGGCGGTCCAACGAAGAGAAGGATCGGTCCACGGCCAGCAGTCACATCGCCGCCGTCTACCTCTTCGCCTTTCGCCTCGACCTTGGCGCGATCGAGCGCCAGCTTCCGAACCGCGAGGAACTCGAGCACGCGGTCCTTCACGTCCTCGAGGCCATAGTGGTCGTCGTCGAGGATCTCCTCGGCCACCGCGAGGTCGATCTTCTCCTCGCTTCTCTTGTTCCAGGGGAGCTCCGTCACCCACTCCAGGAACGTCCGGATGACCTGATACTCGGCAGACTGAGGACTCGTGCGCTCCAGGCGCCGCAGCTCCCGATCCACCTCTGAGCGCTGCTCTTCGGTGAGATCGAACTCCTCGAGACGCTGACGCATCTCTTCGACGTCGTCGCGCTCCTCCTCCTCTCCGAGCTCCTTCTGAATCGCCTTGAGCTGCTCCCGCAGCAGCATCTCGCGCTGCCGCTCGCCGAGCTCGGACTGGACCTTCGCCTGGATGTCTTCCTGCGCATCGATTCGCGCGAGCTCACGCTCGACGGCAAGAAGACACGCGCGCATGCGCTCCTCGTCGTCCAGCAGCTCGAGCAGGCCCTGCTTATCGGGAGTCTCGAGCTCCAGGTAGAACGCCACGAGGTCCGCAAACGGGCCCGGTTCGTCGACACCCTGGATCAACTGATTGAGCGCCTCAGCCGGGACACCTCTACGGGTCCCGAGTTCGGCCGCACGATCACGGAGCTCTCCGTCGAGGGCCTGGAACGCAGGGTCCTCGTGATTCCGCGGCGGAAGGGTCTCCATCTCGAGCAGGACGGCGTTCAACATCGACTCGCCCTCCTGATCGTAGGAGAGGGCCTGCGCCCGACCTTCGCCCTGCACGAGGAGCTGTACACCCCCACGGACGCGGTGCGTCTGGATGATCCGAACGACGGTCCCGACCGAGTACAGGTACTCGGGCGACGCATCGTCTACATTTTCTCTCTGGGCGACGGCAAACAGCCGCCGATCGCCATCTAATGCCTCCTGTACCGCTTCTACCGTACCGGGCCGACCCGCCGAAATGGGGACAGCGACGCCGGGGTACACGACGGTATCACGAAGGGGCAGGACCGGCAGCGTAAAGCGCTCAGCCATCGATTCTTCGTTCTCCTGGCCCTCGATCATGACTTCGTCGTCGGGGGCTGGTTCGTGTTCAGACAGTTTGATTGCTCCGGCGTTCGTCGATGGGTCACTCGTTCGTCGATCGGTCGAGGGTCTCGTGCCGCATCGCACCGGTTGTGCCCCAAGGTGCACGTTCCTTGCCACGCTTGAGACCTCATTTCGTGCCGGATCAGCAGGTCTTCATGCCAATCTGACGTCTTTCGACGCCGCTATTCACGCCACTTTTTCGCCTCGACGGCGGCGGTTAGGTTGGCACCTCCCCACTCCTCGCGCCACTGCCGGCGAATTCTCTATGAGCGATTCACTCGAGGGAATTACTTGGTTCCGCGGCTCCTCTGTCCGAATACGGCGGATGGGCGTGGAGATCCATGTGGACCCACTCCGGGTGGACGAGGATTCTCAGGCCGACTTCGTCCTCCTGACCCACCCGCACTACGACAACTTCTCTGAGGATGACATTGCCAAGGTTCGGGGGGAGCGCACGGTTCTGATCGCGCCCACCTCGATGAAGAAGCAGCTCGACGAGGCCGATCACTTCATGCGCCCGGGCGACATGCTTCAACTCGACGGCTTCGAGGTCCTCGCCGTCCCCGCGCACAACGTCGACAAGAAATTCCATCCGCCCGAGCGCGGGTGGCTCGGGTACGTCTTCACGATCGGCGGGATCACGTACTATCACGCGGGCGACACCGACTTCCTCCCGTCGATGTTCGGCATCCGCTGCGATGTGGCCTTTCTTCCGATCGGCGGCCACTACACGATGGGCGTCGAGGATGCAGCGAAGGCGGGTGAGGCATGTGGCGCTGAGGTTA
>JBDGVS010000151.1:0-6502 GCA_039585535.1 Gemmatimonadota bacterium
GAGAAAGGACGAGGCTCCGTCGTGATGTCGACCTACGGTGCACCGTGGGCGTCATTATTTCATCGCTCCAGAAGCCTGTGGCAGTTACTTGGCCGTACGTTGTCAGGGCTGAATAGTTGCGAGCCTGGCGGGCATGGGTCGCCTCTCGCTCATGATGGCCGATGGCGCTGCGTCATGTGCGGTCCGCGACAGATTTTCGGTTTGTACCGGAGGGGCTGGTGCTCATTGCGCAGTCGCTATGAGATTGTCGGGCGCGAAAGCGTACGACTCGGTAGCTCAGTTGGTAGAGCAACTGACTTTTAATCAGTAGGTCCTGGGTTCGAGCCCCAGCCGGGTCACTAGCCGGAAGTCCAGGAAGTATTGGGCTTCCGGCTTTTCTTGTGCCCGGGACCTGCGGCCGTGGTTGAGGCGTACGAACCACCCCAAGGAATGCGGGTGTGCAGGACGGGCGGGCCTGAGGTTGAGCCTCTGTTGCACGTGCCCCCTGCTTGCCAGTGCACACCCCGTGCGGCAGACTCGCACGCGATCCCGACTCGTCCACACCGACCGCGTCCTTCATGGTCCTCACAGCCGATGGCGCCGGAGCGTTTCTTCGATGAGAACCGTCGTAGCGGCTGTCTGTGCCCTGGCCGTGCCGGTGCTCCTCCACGGTCAGGAGACACCGGCTCAGCTCGAGGCCGACATGTATTCGATTCTGGTCTCGGATGGGGTCGGGGTCTCCCTTCGGTCCCTCGACCAGCGATTGGTCAGCAACTTCCTTCTCCTCGTCCCGGATCTCCTGGCCGAGGATCGGGAAGCCCTTCGGGTAGCGGCCGAGGAGGCGTTTCAGGTCTCACTGATCCAGGCCGACCTGAGTGGCGACTTGATCGCGAATGTTCCGGCCGACGCATTGGCACGGGTTACGGATATGCATCGGAGCGGTGCCGAGGCTGAGCTACGGCGTGCGGTCGCTTCGTACGAGCCTCCGAGTAGCTTCGACGAGTTCACTGCCGATCCCGGGAATCTGGACCGTGAGCGCCTCCAACTCATGGCTGCGCTCGTGGAAGCCCGGCGGCAGAGTCAATCGGAACTCGCTGTCGACGAGATGCTTCGACAGATCGCTCATGAAGTCGTGGTCGCACTGGGGGCGGACGTTGCCCCGTTCGAGCCCCTGGCTGACGAGGTCTTCGAGGGCGCCTATCGTGACCGAACGATTCGGCTGGCTCTCGAAGCTCTCTATCTGTATCAGCCAGTGTCGACCGACTTGCTTCGAGCGACGGTTGCGGAGTACACGAGCGAGGACTCCCGCGTGTTCTTCGATCAGTATGGCGTGTCGTTGCTCGGTGTGGTGGGGGCGGCTGGCCAGCGGTTCGCGGAGCTGACCACCGAAGCTGCCCCCGAGCCGGAAGCTACGACCGAGGTCGGACTGTGCCGGTCTGTTGTATGCGGACTCGTTGTGCAGTGGCGGGGCTCCGAACCGTACGACCTCCAGGGGTATGGTGTGCCCGGTGACTTCGAGCAGTACCTCAGGCGAGGCTTGGCGACCGCCGGGTACCACTTCGCCAGAGGGGCGATCGACGACGGGGTTACCCTGCGCATTTGGGCCCGATCGATGCCCGTGCGTTGTGAGACCGTGAGCGGGACTGACAACCGGACCTGCACGGCAGTGGGCCAGGTCCAGCTGGAATTCATTGGGTCGTCTGAGCTGGCGCAGTCCCCGAACGACTTCCAGGTGCGCAACAGCTGCGGGGCGAGCGACTTTCTGATGGCCTCGGGAATGGCCTCTCTGGTCGCTGCCCGGTTGCACTACGAATTCACCACGTTCGAGGGCGACGAGCGGAGCGTACCGGGCTGCTAGTGCGGGATGGGGTCGGACTTCACTCAGTCGGCAGCGCCCTCCCACTGTTCGAGCAGCAGCTCCGAGCTCAGCGCAACGCGTTCCATTCCGCTTCGGTCGCCGGCTCCTGCTGATACTCCATCACCATCTTCCAGCCGTCGCGCTTTACCAGCAGCGCCTCGAAGTGGATGTACTGAGCCGAGCCCTCGCCCGAGGCGGTCTTCGACTCGAAGCGGAAGATGCCGGTCTCATGCGCGGTGGTGGGGTCATTTCGACGTTCCGAGAATCGGAACTGAACCGAGGAGCTGTTTCGTCCGGCTTTCGTGTCGGTGAAGCCCTGCTCCCAACCGGCCAGCGCCGTCGAGATGGGCTGGGTCGCCATGCCGAAAATGACGACTGCATCCGGATGGTAGGTGTCGGAGTACCCCCCGAAATCACCCTCTCCGACGGTCCGTGACACCTCGGCCCAGTAGGCGTCCAGCTCCTCCGTGACCTGGGCCTCGATTGCCGCCCCCGTGGTGAGCAGAAGGCCGATCGCCGCGGCGACGGCGTGGCTGACGTGGGAGCGAACTCTCATATCTGTATCTCGTGGTTCGGTTGCACGGATTCGTTCGTCGTCCGTCCGCGACGCTCGAGCATACATCGCCCAGGTCGCATGCACGACCTCCCGACACGAAGGCGGCCACTCCGTCCCCTGGTGGCCAGTTCCCGTTGGTCGGTCCCCGCGAGACACGGAGCCGAGGGCGGTAAACAGTACTCGGGCCCGTCACATACTTTCGCCGCGCTGACGGCACTGCGACTCCGGTGACCTGCCAATCATTAGTGAGTATGCGGGTTTGCGGGCCCGTGGGCACGGAGTGTCATCTGGCGCGGGGATTGCTCCCTGCTCGCCCAACAGCACTTCCCCCCAGAAGGCAGGTACACCGTATCGCCAGGCGTTCCCTCGAGGGAGCGTCTGCGAGCTGTGGACCGAAACGTATCTTGACGCATCCGTCGCTACATCGTCGACGAACCGTAAGGCTGACCGATTCCTCGGACTTGGTGCTAAGCGGTGTCGCAACGCATTGGTTGACCCGGCTGGTCCGGAGTGCGGGCTTGCCGGGCAGCACTGACCTCTCCATTTCCGCCGATACTCTGACGGTCGAGGCGTGGAAGGCCGCCTGCCTCGCGTGCAACGTCGACTCCGAGGATCTCGCCAGGGTGGTTGCGCGGCACTTTCGGTTGCCTACGGCCGACATGTCAGAGGCCGATCCGGCAGTGGTCGAACTCGTGCCCCATGGGATCGCTCTGAAATTCGGTGCACTGCCCCTGGGACATGGAGAGCGCACCCTGATTCTTGCCGTGTCGGACCCGACTCCGCCCGACCTCGAACGCGAACTCGCCTTCACGTCGGGTCGGTGCGTGTCCTTTCGTATCGCTCCTCCGTCCGACATCGCCAAAGCGATCGAAGTCGCCTATCGCCCAGACTGGGCTGCCACATGGCTCCTCGAACAGGTCCCGGGCGAAGTAGGGGACGGTGTGGAGCTCGGTAGACAGAGAATGGTCGAGGAGATCACGGAGGCGGAGATCGATTCCAAGCCGATCGTGAGACTTACGAAGACCGTTCTCCAGATGGCGGTCGAGCAGAATGCGTCGGACATCCACATCCAGCCGAGCGCGGGTGGTGGAGTCGTCCGGTTTCGAGTTGATGGTGTTCTCCGCACCGGCATGCACATGCCACTTCCGATCACCACCCGCGTCATCTCGCGAATCAAGGTGCTGGGACGCCTGGACATCGCCGACCGACTCAGGCCTCAGGATGGTCGAGCGGAGATCCGGGTGCACGAGCGGCCCTACGATCTGCGCATCTCCACGGTCCCGACGAGACGAGCGGAGAAAGCCGTCATTCGGATTCTCGAGCGTCGACAAGAACTCGGACTTTCGGAGATCGGCCTCTCCGAGAACGAAATCCGACGGATGTGTGAGGTGCTTCGGCAGCGCGACGGATTGATCGTCGTGACGGGGCCGACGGGATCCGGCAAGAGTACGACGCTACACGCAGCGCTGAGTCATATCTCGTCCGAGGACGTGAATATTGTCAGCGTCGAAGACCCCGTGGAGCGGGAGCTGAACGGACTCACCCAGGTTCAGGTAGAGGAATCGCAGGGACTGACCTTTCTCTCCGCTCTGCGTGCCATCATGCGTCAGGACCCAGACGTGATCGTCGTCGGCGAGGTCCGGGATGCGGAGACGGCCTCGATTGCTGCGCGTGCGAGCCTCACGGGCCATCTCGTTCTCGCCACACTCCACACGAATGAAGCGATTGGTGTTGTCCGACGTCTCCTGGACCTCGGAATCGATCCGAGCATCCTCGTTGATACGCTCCGAGGCTCTCTTGCTCAGCGCCTCGTGCGCACGGTCTGTCCGAACTGCGTCGAACCGGCGAGCGATCCTTTGACCGAAGAAGAGCGAGCTCTCTTTCGCCGCTTCCAAACGCGCCCGACCGTTCGCGTGGTCGGCTGTGGTGAATGCAATCATCAGGGCTACAAGGGTCGCGTTCCGGTCGTGGAATTTCTCGTTGTTTCTGATACCCTGGCGGAGCTCATTCTCGAGGGCGCTTCACCGACAGAACTGAGAAGTCAGGCGATAGCGGATGGCATGACGCCGCTTCTCGAATCGGCCCTGGTCCGAGTGCGCTCAGGCGAGACGACGTTGCAGGAAGTCGAGCGTGTCGTGGGCCGGATGCCGCCCGTGGACTCGGTTTCTGCACACCCCTCCACATCGACCCAGCCCCGAGATGAGGATCCTCGTCTCGCAGAGTCGACGCATGCCACATCACGCGTTCTCGTTGTCGATGACGATGTCCAGCACCGTGTGATCGTGAGATCGCTGCTCGAACGAGCCGGCTATCATGTCACCGAGTCGGAGGACGGTAGTGCGGGACTCGCGCGGCTCGCTCGTGGTGAGCACTTCGATCTCATGCTGCTCGACCTGAGCATGCCGATGCTGGGCGGACGAGAGGTGCTCGCCGCAGTGCGGCGGTCGGTCGGCGCATCGGACCTGAATGTGGTCGTGGTCACGGATGCCCCGGATCCTGACACCGAACTGGAGATGCTCCAGGCCGGAGCTGATGCCTATGTGCGCAAGCCCATCGAAGCGAGATCGCTGATGGAGCAGATCGAAGCGGTTCTGCGTTCACCGCCCAGTCAGACGAGTCCCTCGAATCAGGAGTGCCCTGTTGTCAAATGAACGATGGCCCGACCTGGTTACCGAGGCCTGTCACGACATAGCGAGGCGGGAGGCGTCCTATCGGGAACCGGGCAGCGTCCGGGGCGCTCGGTGGCGTACCGTGTCGCTTGCTGTAGCGATGGCAGGGCTGATGGGCACGATCGGCTTGAATGTGATCGCCCTCGGACGGAGCCCGGATCCTCTCACGCAGTCAGAACAGGAGCGCGATCTCGGTTGGCTCGTGTTGGATGCGGTCCATCTGATCGAGCGTGATCGGGAAGTGCAGGGCCGACTGCCGGCCACGGCTAGAGCTGATGAGCTTCTCGTGCCCGGCGTTTCTTATTCGCTGGACGGAGATGTGTACCGGATCGTTGCCGAGGCTCACGAAGCGCGCGTGGAGTACATCAGCACAGAATCGATTGGAGAATGGCGTTTACTACGGGGGCTCGATGCCGCCGAGGGAGGGATATGATGAAGTTGTATGCAATTCGGAGAGAATCGGGCTTCACCCTGGTCGAGACTGCAGTGGCTCTCGTGGTCATAGGCTTGCTGACAGCCATAGCAGTCCCCGACTTCCGCGCGGTGGCGAGCAAGGCCGACGCTGCCAAGGTCGTGACGGATGTGAGCGCGACCCGATTGGCCGTATTCGAATTCCGTGAGGCCGACGGTGGTCTGCCGACGACCTCGGAGTGGGGAGCGCTCCCGAGCGACCTCACCGCGTACTCCAGCCTCCCGTCCTTCGAGCACAAGGACACCGAGTATCGGCTCTGGGCGAATGAACTGACCGGGACGGTCGATCTACTTGTGCGTTATCCGGAGGGTTCGTTCATCGGAGGTGCACTGCAGGAGTTCCGACGTGAGGGTGTCGGGGAAGGGAGCGTCACGTGGACACCGACGATGGCGACGTTCCGGCTGCTCGTCGCGGGGGCCGGCTTCGCAGCGAGCAGTGGTGACGAGGGTACGGACGAAGATTCCACGAGCAGCGTTCAACCTGCCGAAGACGACGACGGGAGCGGCCCAGGAAACGGCCAGGGAAATGGCCAGGGGAACGGCCAGGGGAAGGACAAGAACAAGGACAAGAACAAAGGACGCGGGCGAGGGAATGGATGACCGTGGCCGTACCTGCACACGGTCGGGAAGACGTCCCCGCTGCCAGGTCAGCTCACCGGCGTGAGTTGATAGAAGACCAGCACGGCAAAGTCCCACACCAGATGCGCGGCGAGGACGGTGGGCAGGCTATCGGTCCGGGCCCGAAGCAGGCTCCAGCAGAAGCCTGCGCCGATACACGCGAGGACCAGTGCTGGGGATCCGGCTGGCGCGTGGGCCAGCGCGTAGATGACCGCGCAGGCGATCGCGGTCGGTAGCCAGGACATATGTCTGGACAGTGCCCCCTGGACCGCGCCTCGCCACACGAGCTCCTCGAATGTCACCACGAGCGGCATCAGCAGGATCGGAGCAAGGAAGCCTGGTCGTTGAAAC
>JBDGVS010000152.1:0-11806 GCA_039585535.1 Gemmatimonadota bacterium
AGCCGTCTCCAGCACCGCCGCAGGCGGCGAGCGTCCCGGCCACCGCGATCACGGTCGCGAGTCGACCCAGACGTGCAGACAACCGGGCAGCAGCGATGGAGGTGAGGGGGCTGGGTTGGTGCGGAGCCTTGGCCGTCATGACAGTCCATTCCGGGGGTCGGTCGGTACGCGGGGGCAAACGCCCCCGAAGCGAGCGAGCCAAGATACGACGGGATTTGCCCTCCGGCACCTGCTTCGGGAGCTACTCCGGCGGATTGGCCACGAAGTCGGAGATGAAGGCCTCGAAGCGGTCGAGATCCGCGTCCACGGTGGGGATACCGACGGAGACACGCAGCGCCCCGATCGGGGCGTCCGGCCCCATGCACTGAGCGAAGCGCCCCAGCGAGAACGAACCGTGCGGGATCGACTCGAAACAGTCGAGCGCCTCGTCTGCCTGGAGGTCGAGGGCCTTCTCTGCACAGCCCGGATTACAGAAGCAACCACCGCGGACCGAGATGCCGACGGTGGCAGCCTCGCGCTCGACCAGACCGAACGGAACGACATGCCCGTCGGTGGTGAGCATGTTGAAGGCGACGGTCCCACCCCGATCGACGGTATCCTGCGGACCGTAACACACCACAGCGGGCGCACCATTCGGATGACGGATCGTGCTCAGGATGCCAAGAATCCGATCGGTCATCCGTGCGACGTGCCCCGATACGTGCTGCATGCCAACGTCGCGCAAGAAACCGAGTCCCCGCGGCACGGCAGCGATACCGAGAAAATTCGGCGTCCCGTCCTCGAAGCTCTGCGCATCCGCGCGCAGTCGATGCACCCCGGTTTGTGTGGAGACGAACTCGACCGTCCCGCCTGCAAACCAGGGGCGAACGAGCTCTGACAGCGCCTCGCGTCGAGCGATGAGGGCACCCAGCCCTGTCGGGTAGCCGAACATCTTGTAGAAAGCGACGCTCATGAAATCTGGACGCACAGTCTTGAAGTCCACTGTACTCGTGGGTGCGTACGCGGCTGCATCGAGAACAACGCGGTAGCCGAGGCTCTGGGCCTCCTCGATGAGTCGAAGGGGATGCTTCACACCCGAAAAGTTCGACTGCGCCGGAAATGCGAAGAGGCTCGGTCCGGATCCCGCGGGTGGCAGCTTCTCACCGGGAGCGAGACGAAGCTCGTCGTCCAGTTCGAGGTACTGAACATCGGCGCCACGGGCCTGCGCATACATCCGAATGCCCAGGACGGAGTTGTGGTCGTCACGCAGGAGTGTGAATCGCGACCCGTCGCGGAACGGAAACGACTCACCGACCAGCTTCAGCGCCGCCGAGGCATTCGACGTGAAGATGACCGCATACTCTTCGGGGTCAGCTCCGAAGAAGTCGAGGACGTCCGTTCGCGCACACTCGACCATCTCGGTGGCAGCCAGCGACGCGGGATTCTCCGAATGAGGATTCCCAAGCACGTGGTGCTCCAGTCGTTCGTCATTGTCCCGAAGCTGACAGTCGGCGTACAGCCCGCTTCCCGTATAGTCGAGATAGACATGGCCGCCCTCGTCGAGGCGGCCGAATTCCCGGGCGCGGAGCTCCTCGAAGTACTGTGGATCGACGGTGGAGGACATATCGGGTCTGAGGTTCGCTGGGTGAATCGTCCAGAGTCGGAACTCCTATAAGATGGTGCGACGGAGCCGACTCCTCCATCCAGTACCGAAAGTGGTGACGAGACGGTGCATCCAGCCTACGTTGCCGCGTGCCCCAAAAGCCGTCACACACCACAGAATGCCGCGAAACCCGATTGATACGGTACCCGACTCCGGGTCGCGTCGAGCCCTGCTCGTGCCGGCGGCGCTCGCGGGGGTCATCGCCATGCTTGCGCTCACCCCACGGGTACAGGCCTCGTCCGTTCTCGCTGGGTCGTTCCTCGGGGCCGCCGCGTTCGTGCTCGGGTGGACGGTGCTGCTGGCTGTGACACCGACGCTCCGGGCGGCACTACCGCGCCTGGAACGAAGCGTGCGCGCGCAGCACTACATCCAGGCATGCTGCCAGCTCGCGGTCCTCGCCTACTGGGGCTGGTACTGGCGACCGGTTTTCGACATGGCCGTGCTCTTCGCCGGACAGATCGCCTTCGCGTACGCCTTCGCGATGCTGCTCGCCTGGTCGCGCGGCGTCTCCTATCGCGTCGGCTTCGGACCGATCCCGATCATCTTCAGCATCAATCTGTTCCTCTGGTTCAGGGACGACTGGTTCTACCTCCAGTTCCTCATGGTCGGTGTCGGATTCCTCGGCAAGGAATTCGTCCAGTGGACCCGTGACGGACGGCGGACGCACATCTTCAATCCGTCCGCATTCGCGCTGGGGCTCTTCTCGCTCGTCCTGATCGCGACCGGAACGACGGACCTCACCTGGGGCCAGGAAATCGCGTCGACGCTCACGCTCGCCCCGAGGATTTATCTCTACCTGTTCCTCGTCGGACTGGTCGTGATGCACTTCTTCTCGATCACATTGATCGCCGGGACCGCCGCGCTCACGCTCTTCGGACTGAGTGCCGCCTATTCGACGTGGGCCGGCGTTCCGTACTTCGTCGATTCCGAGATCCCCGCCGCGGTCTTTCTCGGATTGCATCTCCTGATCACGGACCCGTCGACATCGCCGCGCACCCCGGGCGGAAAGGCCGTGTTCGGCGGCCTGTACGGGGTGGGCGTCTTCACACTCTATGCGATCCTGGGGGCGGCCGGAGCACCGACGTTCTACGACAAGCTTCTTTGCGTCCCACTCCTGAACCTCAGCGTGCGCGGCATCGACGCTCTGATGGCGTCATTCGCACGACGCGCCACGGAGTCCGTGAGTTCGTCGCGCGCCGAGAGCCCGCAGAGCTGGGGAGACCGCCTCTTCGTTCCGGTCGGTCGACCGAACCTCGTGCACATGGCTGTGTGGATCGCGCTCTTCGGAGCCATGACGATGATCGGACGGACCGATGGGCGTCATGCGGGCGATCGCCTGCCCTTCTGGGAGCAGGCCTGCGCCGAAGAGCGCGCGAACGCATGCGAGCGACTGGTCTCGATCGAGTCCACGTACTGCCTCGACAACTCGGCGTGGGCGTGCAACGAGCTCGGGCTGCACTACTCCCAGGGAGTCGTAACGGAGGTCGACACAGGGCTCAGCCAGACGTACTTCGCCCGGGCGTGTGAGCTGCGCTTTCAGGCGGGGTGTGTGAATCTGCTGGAACCCGGAGCTGGACGACGTACGGATCCGCGCCCACTCGATCTTCGACTCCTCCTTCGCGAAGGAGGTCTGAATCTGATGCAGATGTCGGAGGGAGAGCTTCTGAACCGCGCGTGCGTCCACGAGTGGAGCTTTGCCTGCGACCGCCTCGCGAGTACGAGCTGAGTCGGATGAGCAACCGGGGAGGCAACTCCGTCGGGGTGGCGCTGGCGGCTCTTGGCCTCGTACTGGCGGTGTGGGGATCCCTCATGCTCTCGGGACGACAGGGCGAGGCCAATGAGCGACGGCAGGCTGGCTCCGTCATCCTGCCGGATCGACTCGACGGCTTCCGCGCCGACGCCTGGTTCCTCCCGGATTCGGAACTCCTCGGCTTCGTCGAGATCCCGGCCGGATCATTCACTATGGGGAGTAACCCCGGTGTCGACTCACTCGCCTTCGACGTGGAGTGGTGGGGCAACGGCCGGGTGCAGGGTTTGGTGGAGTTGCCCACGTATTACCTGGCCCGCACGGAAGTCACCGTCGCACAGTACGCAGCGTTCCTTCGGTCGAGCGGCCACCCGCTCAGCGATGCGCAGGCGCTCGAGGGACCTCTGGATCATCCGGTCACCTTCGTCTCCTGGCCCGACGCCGTGGCCTACGCACGCTGGCTCGATGGAGCGCTGCAGGACGAGATGTCCGGCGACTCCGCCCTCGCACGATTGCTGGCGGATGGCTGGCGCGTCTCACTGCCCTCCGAGGCCGAGTGGGAGAAGGCAGCACGAGGGGCGGACGCACGCATCTACCCATGGGGATCCGAACCTCGTCGTGACCGCGCGAACTACCGCGGGAGAGGGACCACTTCCGTAGGGAGCCTCCCGTGCCCCGAGTGTCCCTACCCGCTCTCCGACATGGCTGGAAACGTCTGGGAATGGACGCGCAGCCCCTACCGCGCGTACCCGTTCGTCGATTCGCCGCAGGCGATCGAGCTCGAAGCCGAGGCCCTCTGGGTGATGCGCGGAGGTTCGTTCGGCGACCCCGAGCAGTTCGTTCGCGCTGCCAACCGCGGAGGCGCTGACCCTGGTGCGCGGCGTCCGTTCATCGGCTTCCGCGTGGCGCTCGTACGGAAGTAGCCTGAGGCGCGCTAGCCTCCGAACACGCCCAGTTCTTCGAGCCGCCCGATCTCGTCGTCGTCGTACTCGAGTTCCCGAAGGATCTCCTTGGTGTGCTGCCCGACAGCCGGAGGCGAAGCGTCCGCTCGAGGCCGCGACCCATCCATTCGCAGGGGTAACGACACGTCACGATAGCCCGGAGCATCCGGCTTCGGAGAGTGCGGAAGCATCCCCGCAGCGGCGACTTGCGCATCGCCGACCACATCGGCGATCGACTGGATCGCCGAGGCCGGAACGGAGCCGGCTCGAAGGCGCACGAGCAGCTCGTCCGAGGTGAAGCCCTCCGTCGCCGTCTCGACGATGGGGTCCAGCGTGTCGCGGTTGGTTACGCGGAGCGGATTCGTTGCGAAGCGAGCGTCATGCGCCACGCTTTCGATGTCCAAGGCGGCACAAAGTCGGCGAAAGATCGCGTCGTTGCCGGCTGCAATCATGACGTGACCGTCTCGGGTCCGGAACGCACGATACGGTGCGATCGCGCCGAGACTCGAGCCCATGGGTCCGGGGACGTCCCCCGTCGCCATGAAGCCCATCATGTGGTACGACACCCACGCCAGAGAGGTGTCCAGTAACGACGATTCCAGTGCACTCCCCTGCCCTGTCATGTCGCGTGTGCGGAGTGCTGCCAGAATCGCGATCGAGGCCCACATGCCGGTCCCGAAGTCGACGACAGAGCCACCCACGCGGGTCGGTGGCCCACCGGCCTGCCCTGTCAGCGAGATGATCCCCGCATACGCCTGCATCAGCGGATCGTACCCGGGCTGGTCGGCCATCGGGCCGTCCTGACCGTACGCGCTGATCGATAGATGGATCACGTCCTCACGCCACGACTTCACCGAGGCGTAGTCGATCCCGAGACTCGCCGCGGCAGTCGGTCGGGACGCCTGGAGAAAGACATCGCAGCTCTCGGCTAGCCGACGCAGTACCGTCATCCCCTCTGGCTGCTTGAGATCGAGGACGATGCTCCGCTTCCCACGGTTCGCGGAGAGGAAGAGCGTGCTGTCGTCACCCCAGAATGGAGGACCCCATGCCCTCCCGAGGTCTCCGCCCGGGGGCTCGACCTTGATGACCGTGGCGCCGAGGTCAGCCAGAATCTGCGCGCAAAACGGCCCCGCAAGATTCTGTGTGACATCACAAACGCGGACGCCGGCGAGGGGCGCCGGAGCAGCGGCGGCCGTCACCGCCCGCCAGTCGTGCGAGCGGGGAAGGAGCCATCGTTCTGCCAGTAGAAGCCCTGGGCCGGACGCTGCTCCGGCCAACGCTCGGCGAGGGTATCCCCCTCGTAGAGCCGCCCGTTCTTCATCACCCACCGAACCGTGTTCGAGTTGCGCAGGTCGTCGAGCGGGTTGGCTCCGAGCACGACCAGGTCAGCGAGCTTCCCGACCTCGAGCGATCCGAGGTCCTGATCGAGCCCGAGAGCGTCGGCCCCGATGATCGTCGCGATCTGGAGCGCCTCATGGTTCGTCATCCTGTCGGACGAACCGACGAGCCAGAGTTCCCAGTGGTATCCGAGTCCCTGCAGCTGACCATGGCTGCCGACTCCTGCCCGCCCGCCTGCTTCCACTACATCGTCGACGAAGTCGGAAATTTCGCGATGGATGTACTGGGATTCGTCGAACCACCCGGGCACACGCCGCGCGGCCTTCTGATAGATCTCCTCCCACGGCGTGAAGGTGGCGAGCTTCGGATCCCGCAGTACGTCGGTCGTGGTGTAGAAGAAGTTCTCCGCCCACGGACCACCGTATGTCACCACGACGGTGGGGGTCGTTGCCATGTTCGACTGGGCTACCAGCTGAACGACGTCATCGAACAGCGGGACGCCCGGAAGATTGTGCTCGGTACCTGAGTACCCGTCCTGCGCCATCGTCATGTTCAGGCGGAGGTCCAGACTGCCCTCGGTCGTCGGCATGAGCTCGAGTTCCCGAGCGGCCTGGATGATCCACTGACGGACTTCGCGATTCCCCGCGCCGTACATCTTTATGGTCTTCGTGTCGAAGTAGTCGGAATACCGTTTCAGTACGTCCCGAGCTTCGTCGAGACTGCTGATTACGACCAGGGCTGCGCGCGGTGCAGATTGAATGCGGCACGCAGGTGCGCATGCGTGTCGACGAAGCCCGGCATGATCGTCATGCCCGTCATGTCGATACGCTCGGCTCCCTCGGGAATCGAAACGCTCCCACTCGCACCGACGGCCGCGATACGGTTGTTCCGTATCACGACGTCACCGCGCTCGAGCACCTCATCACCGTCCATGGTGATCACCCGGGCCCCGGTGAGGGCTACCACACCTGTCGGGATGTCGCGCGCGAACTCGACGAGGACGCGCGTCTCCGTCGGGCGATACGAGACGTCGGATTCATCGTCTGCGGCGTCATCCTCCGCCTCTCCGCTCTCGTCCTCGTCTTCTTCGTCCTGCCCCGCGTTCGCGGCATCGACGGAGTCCGCGAACGCTTGCGACGCGTCCAGGTCGTAGACGAAGTGCGCATTGCCGAGCGCCCAATGGATCTCGCGCCCGCTCGAACCCCACGCGGGGAACTGCGCGCCGATGTCTGTGAGCTTCTGGGCCGGGAAGGACGCGCTGCTCGGGTCAGCCACGGAGATCGTCGGAGCCTCGGCTCCGACGCCACGCGGGACGGTCACCGAGTAGAGCTGATTCCCCACGAGCGCCATCGCCTGATCTCCCTGCGGGGCCATCACGATCAGAGCTGCCGCAGGCGCCGTACCACCATTCGGGGACGCGCCTCGCACCTGCACGTGCTCACGGAGATCAGTCCCGTCCCACCGCATCGACACCAGTCCGGTGCCCGAGCGATGCGCATAGATCCGATCCGACCCACTGATGAAGTGGGGGCGCTGGAGTCCGGCGGCAGGGCTGATCACCGTGGCGCCGCCACCGTCGGCCGGAAACCACACAACCTCTACCGAGCCACGAGGCACGCTCTGCGTGAGCGCTTCCCCGTAGGCCCGCCGCGGCCCACGGACCGCGACGATGCGCTCACCGTCGGGCGACCAGGCAGGCTGCGTGTAGTAGCCGCTGGACTCCGTGACACGCTCGAGGTCGCCACCCTGGGCTCGCACCGAGTACAGATGCCCACCGTCCCCTTCCGAGAACGAAGTGAATACGAGCCGGCCTCCGTCCGGAGACCACGCCGGCTGAGCGACCATGGCGTCGAGCTCCGTAAGGAGCCGGGGCTCACCGCCGGGCATGTCCTTCACGTACAGAGCGCCCATGATGGTGAATGCCAGGTGCTCGCCATCCGGCGAGGGGGCGATGTCCCGAATCTGTTTGGCCACCATGGTCGGTGTGTCCTCGATCGGATAATCGAAGTCGACCTCGGGGCCCATCGGGAGCTCGACATCTACCGAGAAGGGGACTTCCATCGGCTCCCCCGCCGTCACCGGTACCCGCCAGAGCTTTCCACCCCAGAACGCAACGACCTCGCGAGAGTCCGGGGTGAAGCTCATCCCGGGGTAGGCGTCTCGCGCCGCACGCGACTCCTGCTCGTCACGCTGTACCGGAAACGCCAGCCACCGTTCGTCACCGGTGGTCAGGTCCCGGATCCTCAGACCCGTCTCGGACACGTGTCGGCTCGCGTAGACCATCACCCGTATCGCGGTCGTACACCCAGAGTTCGTAGTCTCGGCCCGGTGAGTTGTATTGCCAGCTTCCGGTCCGGCGCGCGTACCAGATCGTGCCCTCGTCGGACCCGAACGCAGCGCCCGTCGTCCGCGCATTATCCGGCTCGTCGATGAGTTGTACGCCTCCACCGCCACGGCGGTGGTACATCCAGAGCTTGCCCTGCCCCGGGCTCTGCTTGGTCGCCACGATGTAGTCACCGTCGGGTGTCCACTCAGGGGACTGGTACGCGCTGCGATCTCCGCTCGTGATTCGCGTCGTGTCGGTCATGTCGAGCGAGATCGTCCAGATCCCGTCCCCCCCACTCCGGTCACTCACGAACACCACGGACTGGCCGTCCGGGCTGAAGCGCGGCTGCCCATCGAATGCCATGCCCTGCGTGAGCGGCACCGCCGCGCCGCCCTCGAACGGCATCGTATAGAGGTCGCCGAGCAGGTCGAAGACGATCATGCTCCCGTCCGGACTGACGTCGAGGGAGATCCACGAGCCCTCTGTGAACGTCTCCGAGAGCGTCCGGGTCGGCTCGAGCGGAAGTCCTTCCTGAAGACGCTCGACGGCATCCTCCGAATCCGGGACCTGGGCAACCGTCGGGCTCGCAAAGCTTCCCACGACAAGCATCGCGACTCCTGCCCGAACCCACACCGTTCCCCACGCCGCCTTCGTCATGCCCGCGCTCCGTCCGAATCGAAAGTCCTTCCAGTCGCGGTGGAAGATGAAGCGCAGGCCTGAGCCAGGCCATGCCGACAGGAACCGACCCGGGCGCGTCCCTGTACACCACAGGCGCCGTGTCCCAGCTTGGCGCCCATGGCCCCTCTCGCTTCCGTCCAGGAACCGACTCATGCGATCGTCCGCGTCACGCTCCACCGCCACCCGGGCAGCAGTCTTTTTTGCAGCAACGCCCGGGTCAGGGACGTCAGCCGACCATCCCTCCCCCGACGATCCTCGAATACAAGCCACAGTCGACGCTGGTCGTGCCGGAGCACGAGGTGCCCCGAGCCAAGTACCCGGTCGTGGACATTCACGGACACCCACCCACGCTCGACAGTCGCGAGAACATCGAGCGAGTGATCGAAGCGATGGACCGTCTGAACATCGGAGTGATGGTCCAGGCACGGCCCAGTTCCGGAGCCCGACTCACCTCTCAGATCGAGGCGGTGCGTGAAGCGGGCTACGAAGACCGCTTCGTCTTCTTCGCCTCACTCGACCTGAACGACATCGGTCCTGGATCAGGCGCCCGCATCGCAGCTCAGCTCGAAGAGGACGTGGCGGCCGGAGCGGTCGGGATCGGCGAAATCGGTAAGGGCTTTGGTCTGACCGCGAGAAGGTCGGACGGCTCACGTCTGGCCATGGACGATCCGGAGCTGAACATCGTCTGGGAAACGGCGGGTCGACTCGGCATTCCGGTTTTCGTGCACACCGCCGATCCGCCCGAGTTCTTCGAGCCACTCGACTTCTCGAACGAGCGCTGGCTGGAGCTGGCCATCTTCGAGCGACGCCGGTTCATGGATAGAGATCGCTTTCCCGCCTTTGACGATCTGATGGCCGAGCGAAACCGGATGATCGCGAACCACCCGGAAACGACCTGGATCCTGGCCCACATGGGCTGGCACACCCACGACCTCGCACGCCTCGGAGCCATTTTCGACGAACACCCCAACGTGCTCGCCGAGGTGGGCGCGGTGCTGTACGACCTGGGACGGCAGCCCAGATTCGGGCGCGACTTCTTCGAGAAGTATTCGGACCGCATCCTGTTCGGAAAGGACTCGTTCCAGCCAGACGAATACCCGTATTACTGGAGAGTATTCGAGACGGCTGACGAGTACTTCGACTACTACCGCGACTACCACGCCTTCTGGAAGCTGTACGGTATGGCGCTGCCGGACGACGTATTGCGCGCGATGTACTACGAAAACGCCGCCCGAATCATCCCGGGACTTCCGACCTCGGCTCTACCCAACGGTTGAGTGGCAGGAGCTTGAAGCCGCGTCTGGGCCCCGCCTGCACGAGCCTGCTGGTGGTATCGATCACCGGCGGATGCGGCGGGGCAGCGGATGTGGCCCCGGAGACCGAGCCGCTCGCCATCTTCGCAGGCTCTTCAGACTACTGCGCACTCGCAGACTTCGACGTCGAAGTCCTCACTCGGGTGCCCGGGCCGACCGGTGAGGCAATCGACGACGTGAACTGGTTCGCACGTCCGGTTCCGCACGATGGGGACGATTGGATCGTCGGCTTCGCGAGTCACGACCAGAACTACCTGTACAACCTGTCGACCGACCGGCGGATCGCGATCCCCGACCGCTCCGACGCAGTCGCCACGCCGGACGGCCGCTACATGACCGTTCCGTCGTACTACACGCCGGATTCGAATACCCGTTTCTACCCGGTCGCACCGATGCTCGCGGCGCTGGAGGCGGGTCAGGACGTCGCGGAGCTGGAGCCGGCGTTCATTCACTCCCACGCGGCGATGAACCGCGTCTACTACCAATCCCCCGCGGTTGTTTCCGAGGTCGACACCGACAGCGGAAGCGAGACGATCTACCGCCTCATGTTCTCCGGTACGAGCGACGAATCCGACTTCCGAATCGTCGACTACCTGTTTCGACATCACGCGGATTCGGGAGAGCTGCTCTCCGTGGAAGCAGGTGAGCCGATGGCGATCTGCCCCGAGATCCAGAACGACCTGAACACGCCCTTCATCTCGAAGGACGGACGCTATGTGGCTGCGTACACCAGCCCGGTAGCGGAGAACGCGTATTCGTCGGGTGCATCGCTGAAGGTCTACGAGATCACCTCGACGGATCCTGCCACTCACACCACGTCGTGCCGCGAGGTCGCTGACGTCGGATTCGCCGCGGGGAAGGCCGATTTCAGCTTCGACAACTCGATGCTGACCTTTCACTCGAGCCAGGGCTCTTATCTCACTCCGTTCGTGAATGGAGGCCTTCCCGGCGGGACCATTACGGACGTCTTCGTCGCACGCTTCGAGCACGACGCGGACGGGAGAATCTCGGGGATCTCAGGGCTCCAGCGTCTGTCGACGTCGCTCGCGTCGGGTGTGGGTAGCTACTTCCCGGCATTCTTCTCCGACGGGAATCTGTTCTTCCTCACCAACACCGTTCCGCGCGATGCCGAGAGCGGGAAGCGCTTCGACTTCCGGGTCGTGGACCCGGCGGCGCGCGGTTGGCGCACCGCGTTGCCCAACGATCCTGGCACCGCAGCCATGTGGACAGAACTCGGTCGCCTCTGGGAACGCTCGTGCGCGCCGCAACTTCCCGAACTCGCAGCCGATCCATTCCCCCTGGACGACCATGAGCTTCCGCTCCAGGCGATGTCGTTGAACGTGCCGCAGTGCGAGGCTCTCGTCGCAGACGCCCGCGCAGCCGATGGGGTGGACGCTTCCACCGATTGGGACGGCCTCGCCGAGATGTGCCGGGCCGTATCGCGCTGATGGAGACGGGAGAGAGGTCTCTCTACTCGGCGGCCCCGAGGAACGCCTCGAGGAAGCGTCGATAGCCGTCCGAGTTGCGGTAGCCCGGGAGCACCGGTGACACCCGATCCTCCGCGAAGACGAGGATGGTGGGCGCGTGAAGCTGGAGGTCGCGCATGATCAACTCGATGGACGTGATCGCGCGTAGCGCCTCCGGCGGCATCCCGACACGATCGGCCTCCCGCCGGGCGAAGTCGGCGTCAGCCTCGTCGATCAGGACCGGCACGGCCACCAGGCCGAGCGAACGAGCCGCCGCATCGAGCTCCGCCCATCCGTCTACGGAGAGTGGCATGTGCGGGGACCACGCATACACGACGACCCCCTGCTCCGAGGC